>JANYFI010000079.1 GCA_025362765.1 Ferruginibacter sp.
CCCGAATTTACGGCGTTGGAAAACGTGTGCATTCCCGGCTGGATTGCCGGCAGAAAAAAAATAGACATTAAAGAAAAAGCGATCCATTTGTTAACAACTTTAGGTCTTTCAGAGCGGATGGAAAATAAACCGCAGCAACTTTCCGGAGGTGAACAACAAAGGGTAGCTGTTGCACGGGCTCTAATAAATGATCCGTTAATTATCATGGCAGACGAACCTACAGGCAATTTAGACAGTGCCAACGCCAAAGAGCTACACCAGCTTTTTATCAATTTAAGGGATCAGTTTAAACAGACTTTTTTAATTGTAACCCATAACGAGGAACTCGCACAAATGAGCGACCGGATTTTGCATATGAAAGATGGGAGGATAATTAATAATTAATAATATTTTAATTGATAATTAAAGAGAGTCTTCAGTTTGAAAACACTATCCATTATCAATTAACTCATTATCCATTAATCCGTGGTTTCCACACTACTTCGGGCACTTGTAATAAGTGAGCAATGTATCTTGCTAAAACAAAAAGATAATCACTCAGCCGGTTGATATATTTTATAACCAGCGGATCCACAAACAGTTCGTGTTCCACCATATTTACACACAATCTTTCGGCCCGCCTGCAAATGCAACGGGCAACATGTGTGGTGGAAACAGCCACATGGCCCCCGGGCAAAATAAAGTGTTTCATGGCAGGCAGCACATCATTCATTCGGTCTATTTCATTTTCCAGCAACACCACATCGTCCTCTTTTAAATCGGGTATTTTCATCAGCGGCTCTTTGTCAGGGTCACACGCCAGTGAAGAACCTACGGTAAATAACCGGTCCTGAATTTCTTTTAAAATTATTTTGGAGGGAGTATCTTCAATGAGATCGTTCACCAGGCCGATGTAAGAATTTAATTCATCTACGGTACCATATGTTTCAATGCGCAAATGATTTTTTGGAACTTTTGTTCCGCCGATCAGGCTGGTCTTGCCCAGATCGCCTTTTTTTGTATAAATCTTTGCTGCCATAGTATTATTGATTGTAATTAGGGCAAGCAACAAAAAAAAGTGAAATAAGTTTTGTGAAGCCAAGGCATTAAGCAGGTTGCGCAATAACCGAAGGGTTTGCATTTACACGGTCTGTTTCAATAACACCGTCCCGTAACCGCACCACGCGGTGGGCGAAACCGGCAATATCTTCTTCATGCGTAACAAGCACAACGGTATTTCCATCACTGTGAATTTTACCCAGGATATCCATAATCTCGTAAGATGTTTTAGAGTCCAGGTTACCGGTTGGTTCATCTGCTAAAATAATAGCGGGGTCGTTAATCAGTGCTCTTGCGATGGCTACCCGCTGACATTGACCACCACTTAATTCGTTTGGTTTATGATGGCTTCTGTCGTCCAGCTTTACCTTATGTAACACTTCCCTGGCCCTTTCAATTCTTTCCTTTTTGCCAATGCCACTGTAAATTAATGGTAGTGCTACGTTTTCGGCCGCAGTTAGTCTCGGCAGCAAATTAAATTGCTGAAATACGAACCCAATTTCCTTGTTGCGTATTTCGGCAAGATCGTTGTCAACCATCCGGCTTACATCGTGGCCGTTTAAGATGTAGCGGCCGCTCGTAGGCGTATCAAGGCAACCCAGGATATTCATTAAGGTAGATTTACCTGAACCACTCGGGCCCATTAAGGCTACATATTCGTTTTTCAAAATATCGATATTGATACCTTTCAACACCTGCAGTTCCTGTTTTCCAAGGTAGTAACTTTTGCAAATATTTTCCAAATGAATAATTCCCTGCATGGTGATTGTATTATTTGTTTATTGATAAAAGGTTAACAAGTTGATGAAAGCGGAAGCTATCTTGATGAAAATGCGGTTTTATTTTTTAATTACTTTGGGAACTTTAAAAAACTGGTCATCGTGTAAAGGCGCATTTTTTAATCCTTCGGTTCTGGCGATGCTTCCCTTTACTTCATCTTCTCTTAAAACATTTAGGTTACCGCTCATATGCAACAGGGGCGCAACGCCGGTTGTATCCAGTTCATTCAGCTTTTCTACAAAAGCAATCATTTTTTGCAGGTCTCCTTTAATCGATGCTTTTTCCACCTCATTAAACTGAAGCCTGGCAAGGTGTGCAATTTTATCTACCAGTATATCATTAACTTCCATCAAACAAAAATAATGGATTAGGGTGACAGACTTATCTAATTTGTATGAATGGCATGCAAATTTTTTCCTTTTGGGCAATGCGGGATGACTATCCGGTTTTGTTATCTTTGCCGTCCTTTATGAATAAGAAAAAAGAAATTGTAATGAGTGGCATCCGGCCAACCGGATTTTTACACCTCGGGAATTATTTTGGGGCCATACGTAATTATGTAAAAATGCAGGAAGATTATGACTGCTATTTTATGGTGGCCGACCTTCATTCTTTAACTACCCATCCTGATACCAAACAGCTAAAAAATAATGTACACCGGGTGCTGGCGGAAAATATTGCCTGCGGGCTCGATCCGGATAAGGTAGCCTTGTATTGCCAAAGCCATGTGTATGAAACAGCTGAATTGTATTTGTATTTAAACATGCTGGCTTACACCGGCGAACTCGAAAAAATAGTTACGTTTAAAGACAAGGTTCGCCAAAACCCTGATAATATTAATGCAGGCTTGCTTACCTATCCTGTTTTGATGGCTGCTGATATTTTGTTGCACCGGGCCAAATATGTGCCGGTAGGTAAGGACCAGGAGCAACACCTTGAATTTGCAAGAACGTATGTGAATCGTTTTAACCATCGTTACGGCGAGGTGTTTCCGGAGCCTTATGCTTTTAACTATAACCAGCAACTGGTAAAAGTTCCCAGTTTGGATGGCACTGGTAAGATGAGTAAAAGCGAAAATCAAATGGCCACTTTATTCCTTTCGGATGAAGATGAAGTGATCCGGAAAAAAGTAATGAAAACTAAAACGGATGCAGGCCCGCAGGAAATGAATGCAACAAAGCCGGAGTATATAGAAAATGTATTTGGCCTGATGAAACTGGTAAGTGCCGCAGACGTGACTTCAAAATTTGAAGAAGACTATAATAAGTGTACCATACGGTATGGGGATATGAAAAAGCAATTAGCGGAAGACATGGTACATTTTATCGCACCTATCCGCGATAAAATAAATGCCATTTTAAGTGATGAAAAGTACCTGAAGGAAGTGATGGAAAAAGGAGCGGCAAAAGCAAGTATCAGCGCAAAAGCCACGATGCAGCTGGTGAGGCAAGCCATTGGCTTAAATTATTAATACCCCCTAAAATATTGTAGTTGCTTTTGCAGGTTTTATATAATAAAGTTTGTTACATTCACTTTTCTTTCTGTAAACAAGCATATTTTTTTCATCATTAAATGACCCACAGGGTTGGGCAACATGGCCAAAGCTAAAAAACCAAAACATATTGCAGTAGCCGGAAATATTGGCGCGGGTAAAACCACCTTAACAGAAATGTTAAGTAAACACTACAGATGGATTCCCCAGTTTGAGGATGTTGACCATAACCCTTACCTGAACGATTTTTACGATGACATGCCCCGCTGGAGTTTTAACCTGCAGGTGTTTTTTTTAAATAGCCGCCTGAAACAATTACTCGAAATTCAACATGGTTCTGAAACGGTAATTCAGGATAGAACAATTTACGAAGACGCCAATATTTTTGCTCCTAACCTGCATGATATGGGGTTAATGGGCAAAAGGGATTTTGATAATTATTACCAGTTTTTTGAAACCCTTAAATCAATGGTGCAACCTCCCGACTTACTAATTTATCTAAAAGCTTCTGTACCAACATTGGTGGCACAAATTCAAAAAAGAGGAAGAGAATATGAAGAAAATATCCGGCTTGATTACCTGAAAAAACTAAACGATTACTACAATAGTTTTATAGAAAGTTACAAAGAAGGTCCATTGCTT
>JANYFI010000132.1 GCA_025362765.1 Ferruginibacter sp.
ACCGGATCTACACTTAACGCCAGCACTTTTACATTACGTTTATCAAACTCACTTTTCAAAGCCGCGGTGCGACCGAGTTCTGTGGTACAAACGGGTGTATAGTCGGCAGGATGAGAAAATAAAATACCCCAGGAATCACCCAGGTAATCGTAAAAATTAATTTCACCGAGAGATGTTTTTGCAGTAAAATTGGGAGCTGTATCCCCTAAACGTATACTCATAATAAATTATTTTAGGGTACAAATATACAACATTAGTCTATCAAACAAGTAGACTTAATTTTGTTTTTTTTTATTTTTATTTTTTAGCTAACTTTCCCTCCTATGTTATCAAAAAAGACTCAATATGCGTTGAAGGCGCTGGGCTACCTTGCAGGTAAATTCGGCCAGGGACCGGTATTAATATCTGATATTTCAAAGCAGAAAAAGATTCCAATCAAGTTCCTGGAAACAATCCTGCTTGAATTGAAACAGGCTGGCGTACTGGAAAGTAAGAAAGGCAAAGGCGGCGGTTATTACCTGGTTGAGTCACCCAAAAAAACAACGCTGGCGCAGGCCATCCGGCTGGTAGGCGGCCCTATTGCATTACTGCCCTGTGTAAGCATTAATTTTTATGAGAAGTGCAAAGATTGTGACGAAGCATTCTGTGGTTTAAACAAAGCCATGCAAATTACACGGGACGCTACGCTAAAAATTCTGGAAAAGAAAACGCTGGCCGAGCTGATTGACAGACCTGATGAGTTATAAGTTATGAGCTGTTTAAATCACTCCGTTCATCGGTTTTCATTAAATTTCGTTATTAAAAATAGTTACCGTTTTTGCTTCGCCGACAATTGATTTTTAACTTTTACCAAGTCTTTTCAATTCGAAAAAACTCATCACTCATAACTTATAACTCAACTACCCTGATGACGCTCTTTTCAATTTCATTTTTCCGAACCTGTTTTTTACATCGTCAATGGCTTTATAGAGATCATTTTTCCGTTCCGCATTATTAAATAAATTTGTTTGTACAGCATTGTGGGTTAGCTCGCTCAAACGCACGCCCAGCAAGCGTATTGGATTACCTTTTTTGTATAGCTTATTAAATAATTCTTTTACTATGGGAATAATTTCGTCATCAGCGCTCGTTAATGGAATGCTGGTTTGACGTGAAGTAGTTTCAAAATCAGGATAACGAATTTTTATCGCCACACAGCCCGATACCTTTCCATCCTGCCGCAATTCAAACGCAATTTTTTCTGTAAGTCTTACTAATTCGCTCATTAAAAAAACCTGGTCGGTGGTATTTTCATTAAAGGTATTTTCACTTGATACTGACTTGGCTTCTCTGTATTGCTTTACTTCGCTGTTGTGTAATCCAACACTTTTGTTCCATAAATCTATGCCCGATTTACCCAACCTTTCTTCCAGTTCGGCTTTTGTTTTAAGGCTGATATCATTGATGGTATAAATGTTCATAGCCTTCAAAACTTCATGTGTTTGGGCGCCCACGCCGGGTATTTTATTCACGGGTAGTGAGGCCAAAAATTCTTTTTCTTTTCCAAAAGGCACCTGCAGATAACCGTTGGGTTTAGCTTCATTGGTAGCCATTTTAGCGATCATTTTATTGCTGCCCATACCGAAGGAAATAGGCAATTGCGTTTCGTCTATAATCTGTTGCCGTAGATCAATCGTCCATTGCAGGGGATTAAAAAATGTATCCATGCCGGTAAGATCTAAATAAAATTCATCTACAGATGCTTTCTCAAACAAAGGCGCTTTGGCGGCAATAATATCCTTTACCCAACGGCTAAACTTGCCGTAATCAGCATAACTTCCTTTCAGCGCAATCACCTGCGGACACAATTGCAGGGCTTTTTTTGAAGGCATTCCGGAACGGATCCCAAATTTACGGGCCTCATAACTGCACGACGCTACTACTCCCCTTTCAGCACCGCCTACAAAAACCGGTTTGCCTTTTAAGGAAGGATTGTTCAATATTTCTACCGACACAAAGAAGGAGTCGAGGTCAAAATGAGCAATGATGCGTTGTGGGGATTTTTTCACAGGATAAATTTACAACATGGGAGGAGATTGATACTTAATAAAAATTTAAGTGATTGAAAAATATTTTTTTGCCCCAACCAGGCTATGAGCAAAAACTTCTGAGAAGCCAATTGTTTCACCTCTCTACAAACCGATGAAACAGGAAATTGGCAATACAACGTTACATGATGCGATTACTATAGAACAGTTTTTCGTAAATTTAATCAGGGATACATTGTATCCACAGTAAAGTCAGGATGTAGCATACTAATTGTATTCGTATTCTTTACCAAAACGTAACCAAAACAAAACTCCAACACATGAAATTTAAAAGGTATCAAGGCTACTGCCGGAAAATGTTTGTTATCGTATTGTTATTGTCATGCCTGCAGTTTAATGGATTTTCACAGCAGGAATCCGCTGCCATCGTCATTAAAGGCAAGGTTACAGACCCCCAGACAACTGAAGCGCTTTCCGGTGTTTCTGTGGGCGCAAAAGGAACAAAGAAAATTGTACTCACAGATGAAAACGGTAATTATTCCATCACTGTAAATCCTGGTGCCACGCTAACTTTTTCTTATGTTGGCAACCAATCCACCGAAATTGCTGTGGGCAATAAAACCGTAATTAATGCAACGTTGCACAAATCAACAGAGCAGTTAAAAGATGTGGTGGTTACTGCATTGGGCATTAAAAAAGAAAGAAGAGCGCTGGGTTATTCGGTAACAGAAGTTAAAGGTGCTGCGTTCACTGAGGCCAGGGAAACAAATTTTGTTAATAGTCTTGAAGGCAAGGTGGCCGGAGTAAATGTAAGCAATGTGGCTACCGGACCTGGTGGTTCTGCCAACGTGGTGATCCGAGGCATTTCCAGTATTACCGGCGCTAACCAACCATTGTATGTAATAGACGGCATACCGATGCAAAACAGTACTTACCGGCAAACGGATGTCGGCGGAGGCTATGGCGGCGCCGATGGCGGTGATGGCACGATTAATATTAACCCCGATGACATTGAAAATATTTCAGTATTAAAAGGCGCGGCAGCTACAGCTTTGTATGGTTACCGCGGCAGCAAAGGCGTTATTTTGATTACCACAAAATCCGGCAAAAACAGCAAGGGTTCGGGAGTGGAATTAAATTCGAATTATGTTGTTCAAAATGTAATTGATAATACCAGCTGGCAAAATACCTATGGCCAGGGCTCGCAGGGAAATAAACCCGTAGATGGCAGCTCCGCTTTTGAAACAGGGTTGTCAAGCTGGGGTGCAAAACTGGACGGATCAGCTACCTATCAATTTGACGGCGTTAAAAGGCCTTATAGTGCAGTGACCGGAAACATAGGCCGGTTCTATAAAAATAGTCTTGCAGCTACCAACACACTTTCTTTCAGCAAAAATTTAGGCGATGACGGAAGCATTCGTTTTTCGGCAAGCGACCTGCACAATACCAGCATTATTCCCAATGCCGGGTTTCAGCAACAGTCTTTCTCATTGTCGACAAATTATAAATTAGAAAAGCATTTAGACCTGCAGTTAAAAGCGCAATACATCAATGCCTATACGCATAACCGGCCAAGCGTTTCTGATGCGCCGGGTAGTGTTAATTTTGCCACTTTATTTCTTTCGCCTAATGTGAATATTACTTCGCTTGCCCCCGGTTATAAAGCCGATGGATCTGAAAATCAATTTTTAGATGATGCTTATACTACCAACCCCTATTTTGCAGCATATAAGTTTATCAACAACACCCGCCGTAACCGTTTTATTGGATCGGCGGATTTAAAATATACTTTTGACAATGGATTGTACCTGCAGTTACGTGCCGGAGAAGATTATTTTGCAGACAGAAATATCCTGATAACACCCAACGGTACGGCTTACCAATCCGACGGCCAAATGATAGACGAAAACATTAAATCAACTGAATTAAATGTAGACGCCATCATCGGAAAGCAATTTAAAGTCAGTAAAGACTTCAACATTTCGGCCTTGGCGGGAGTTAACTCCAGGAAAGCTGTTACTGACCAAATCGATGCGACTGGCAATACTTTTCAAACGCCTTATTTATACACCGTCGGTAATTTGGCGAGTCCTACAGAATTCACCAGCAATCCGGTGATAGTAAATAAATCCATCTACGGCACACTTGATTTTTCTTACAAAAATTATTTATACCTCAGCGCTACCGGCCGCAGCGATTGGTACTCTACTTTGGCACCGGGTAAGACAAATTATTTTTATCCATCTATAAGCGGATCATTTGTTTTTTCGGAACTGGCACACGTGCCCGGTATGGACATTGGTAAAATAAGAGTGGGTTATGCCAATGTGGGGGGCGAAGCTGATTTACCTTATCAAACCCTGTTAGGCTATAATAATATTGGCAACCTGAATGGATTCCCGATTGGTAATATCGCTAATGGCGGTACGGTACCCAATGCCATGTTAGAGCCTTCCTCCACCTCGGAATTTGAAGTAGGTACAGAACTTACTTTTTTTGGTAACAGGTTGCATGTAGATGCCGCCTATTACAATAAAAAAGAAAGTAAAGAAGTAATACCGGCAGTTACTTCCGGCACATCAGGCTATAACGCAGTATTGCTCAACTCTGGTACCATACAAAATAAGGGTATTGAATTTTTGGTGTCAGGTGTTTTGGTAAAAACAAAAGCATTTAGCTGGACGGAAACGCTTAACCTCACTTACAACAACAATAAAGTGTTGGCCCTTTCTTCAGGAGCTGGTAATTATCCATTGGGTTATTCACGTGCGGGAGAGGATGGTGGATTAGGTGTTGCGTACATGTCACAAAACCTGGGTAAATCTGCCTACCAGATATATGTTGCCGACCCACAGCGGGATGATAAAGGCAATATTGTGATAGACCCCACTACCGGAGCGCCCATTGCAGGCACCGATTATGTGAATGTTGGATCAGGCATTGATCCCTGGTCAACTGGCGTAACAAGCGAATTCAAATACAAACATTTTAATTTTTCTTTTTTAATTGACGGCAAGTTTGGAGCAAAAATATTTTCAGGTACCAATTGGTATGCCTACCAGTATGGTCTTTCAAAACTTACGTTGCCAGGCAGAGACTTACGGTATGGCACCAACCAGCTTTACCCGCAGGATTATTATGCGCTGGCAGGCAACAACAATCCCGCAATTTTTGTTTACGACGCCAGTTTTATTAAATTAAGACAAATTATATTCGGGTACACTTTCCCGGTAAGTATGTTCAACAATAAGATACAGGGACTTACCCTGAGTTTTGTTGCAAGGAACGTACTGACCATAAAAAAACATACGCCCAATATCGATCCCGAGTCTAATTATTCAAATGGTCCGCAGGGCATTGAGCAGGCGCAAGTTCCCTATACCCGCACATTCGGACTTAACTTAAACGTGAAATTTTAAGATGATTGCTAAAAAAAACATTATGCAACTTAACATGAGATTACCATCTGCTTATATACTTACCGGCGCAATCTTATTGCTCGCTATTGTATCCTGTAAAAAAGAAGACCTGCTTAAAACCAATACTGATCCCAACTCTGTATCAGTGGCTGTTTTTGACGCCAACAATATATTAACGGCTACCCAGCTATATTACACGGGCAGCACGGACAATGCCATCGAAGTAGAAGAAACGGAGATCCAAGGAGCAGGTTGCTTTATACAGCATTGGGCATCTACGAGCGGTTTCTTTTTTGGCGATAAATATTTATTCAGTCCGGGCGGCTGGGGTTCTTTTTTTGACCATGCTTATACCACGCAGGTAAAGTATGCGGTAGATTTGTATACCAATACAATTGCTAAAGAACAATACAAAAACCTGCACCAGATTTCGCGAATAATGAAAGCGCTGGTGTTTGAACGTATAACAGATGTATATGGCGATGTTCCTTATTTCCAGGCTGGCCAGGCGTATCATGGTTCTGTTTATTTTCCTATATATGATAAACAGCAGGACATTTATGCAGACCTGTTGAAAGAAGTAGAGGAGGCAACGGATAGCCTTGACGAAAATGCAGACAAACCTAAAGGCGATGTATTTTATGCCAACAACAGCGACCAGATTGCGGCCTGGAAAAGATTTGGTAATACCTTATTACTGCGTATGGCCATGCGGTTAACTAAAATAGATCCTGCAAGGGCACAGACCTATGTAACCAAGGTACAAGGGCTTACCATGACGAGCAATGATGACAACGCCATTGTTACGCATGGCACCAACGATCCGCTTACCATCAACCGTATTTACCGAGGCATTGGCGAAGATGGCCAAATCCAGTTATCAGGGCAAATAAGTAAAACGTTCATTGACTTTTTAAAAAAGAACAATGATCCAAGACTGCCTGTTTTATCCTATGTATATCCTACAGATTTTTCTCCAGGCGGACCAACGGATGGCGGATCGTCCGATGCGGCACACCAGGCAGGATTGCCCAATGGGTATGATGCCGGCAGCACTTCACATGGCATTATTAATTTCCCGGGATACCTGGGCAATACCAATTTGTATTCCCGCCCAAGCCCCATCATCTTTAATAATACAGCCCCAACGCTGGTATTGACTTATGCAGAATCTGAACTATTGTTGGCTGATGCCGCAAACCGCTGGCATATCGGCGATGTAGACGCAGCAACGCATTATCAAAATGGAGTGATTGCGGCGATAACAGCATTGGCTGCCTACGGCGATGCCGGCACCATCAGCGCTGACGATGCACAAACCTATTATGATGCCCATCCATATAATGACGCTAAAGGACTGGAAATGATTAATACACAATTTTGGGCGGCCACCTTTTTTAATGAGTACGAAGCCTGGAGTAACTATCGGCGTACGGGCTATCCTGTACTAACGCCAGTCAATTATCCTGGCAGCCAGTCGCCTGGTGCTATACCACACCGGATGGCCTATTCCACCGTTGACAAACAAGTAAATTCAACCAATTACAATGCTGCGGTAAGTGCACTCACCGGCGGAGATAAAATTACCAGCCGTATGTGGTGGGATAAATAAATGTACGCAGGCAGTGCTGTGTAAAGAATATAATTACGTATCGATTTGTGAATGGTGAATCGTCAATGGTCAGTGGTGAATAGTCAATTATCAATGTGAAATATTCATCATTCGCCGT
The DNA here is from genome assembly GCA_025362765.1 of Ferruginibacter sp. Taxonomy (GTDB): domain Bacteria; phylum Bacteroidota; class Bacteroidia; order Chitinophagales; family Chitinophagaceae; genus Ferruginibacter. The sequence continues at coordinate 7,177 of JANYFI010000132.1, forward strand.
TCATCATTCATTATTCACCATTGACTATTATTTTTCCCTTATCAACCGAACGAGGCCGAGCAAGCCCGAAGATATCAATGGATCGTCTTTGGTAAAATAATTCCAGGTGGTAAAACAGTACCTGCCTTTTGATGGCCTGGGTTGTTTTTTCAAAAACCAATCGGGGAATTTTTTTAAATATTTTCCACTGTTATAAAAATATTGATTGGGCAACCATTCGCAATCATCGGGTTCCTGCTCGTCGCCAATCAACCGGTTTGCCCAAACATTTGTTACTGAAATTTCTAACTGGTTATTGGTTGGCTTAAGTAAATGTGAAGGAAGTTGTACACGCCATGGAGCAGTCCATAATACACCGAGATCGGTACCGTTTAACTTGATGCGGGCTACATGGTGTACTATTCCCAAATCCAGTAACATGCTTCGGGTATCTAAAATTTCTTTTGCCGCAACATTGAAAGTTGTATGATAAACAGCCGTACCACTAAAATATTTTATACCAGCTGTTGTGCTTAAAGTCCAGTCTTGTAAAGTAGTAAAGGTAACCGGTAATGTCGGCCCACCCCAGGTTTTGTCAAACTGAACCGTCCATGGATTGGTTAAGCTAACGACTTCTTTAACTACAGGAA
>JANYFI010000152.1 GCA_025362765.1 Ferruginibacter sp.
TCCGGTCCATACCAGGGATCGGGTATATCGCGGTCTTCGCCGGGATGGACTACATTTAATAAAAGTTCTGCTTTATCATCTATGTATTTATTGCCGCTTATTTTTTTCATCTCCACCAGCACATCGCCGGCCATGGCGTAAATTTTATCAAAATGGTCAAAATCTTCTGGTATAAAACGACGGCATAATTGCTGGCTGATGTCTATTCCTTTTTTTTTAGCCACCCTTTGAGAAAGATAATGAGGCGCTTCGTTTACATGATACCCGTTTGTACCGGCACTGTCAACCGTCCAGTTTAATCCAGCCGCTATTATTTTTTGTTGCAAAACTCCTTCTGCAAGAGGACTCCGACAAATATTGCCAAGACAAACCATCAAAATTTTCATGCGCAAATATAGTTAGTTGGTTTTTAGATAATCGTTACTGGTTTTGGGGATGGCAGTATGGAATTGATAGCAGGCAGCATCTTAGTATAAACGGCGCCGGTTTTGACTTTCTTTTAATCACATCAAAACCAACAAACAATGAACAGCGAAACAATCCTGCAAAGCGATGTATTAGACATTGTATTTGAAAAACGAAATAAACTGTATGGTGCGTATACTTTGCGTAAGTTTTATAATAACCGGTTATTTAAATCAATGGGGATAACGTTAGGGGTGGTAACATTTTTATGTGCTTTTACATTGATTCCCGAAAAAAAACATGTTTTAATTGATTTTAACGAAACAGTTCTTATCAACATACAAGATCCCATGACAAAAGTGATACCTCCCAAAGAATTGCCTAAACCAAAAAAGGTTATCATTCCTCAAAAAATTTTTGTGCCGCCAACAATAGTAGCTGATAATCAAAAAACAGATAGCGTCACTGAACTTAAACCACATGAAATGATAAGTGGTCAAACGCTTGCTGGTACAGATAATGCGTACGCTATAATACAACCTGCGGGACTTGCCGGGGGCGGAGAACCATCTGCGCCATTAACGCCGGTGGTTGACAAAACCATACCTACCGATCATCCTGATGTGCAGCCTGCTTATCCCGGAGGAATGGATGCTCTTCGCAGATTTTTAGAACATAATCTGGTAAACCCGACAGAAATGGAGGAAGGACAAATAGTAGCAGTCAATATAAAATTCGTGGTGGGTTATGATGGAAAGCTGCAGCAATTTGCGGTTGTAAAAGATGGCGGCAACATTTTCAACAACGAGGTGATAAGGGTGTTGAAGAAAATGCCCGCCTGGATACCGGGTAAAACAAGTGGACAAAACGTAGCAGTGAATTTTGTTATTCCTATAAAGTTTGTAGCGGCTGAATAATTATCCGTAATAAATTTTGTAATTTGCCCCTTTGCTCAATCCCCCTTGAAATAATTATAAACGCTTGCTAATTTATTAAAAAATTATGGCACTGGAAGAATTTGAGAACGAGCCTTTAACGGAAAGGGAAAAGGGAATGATACGGATGCGTTCCATCACTAATTATGGAATGGGATTTTTTATGGTAGTGGTAGGTTTCTTTTTTATGTTTCCTACCAGTTATACCCATGCGTATATTGAGCAATATGACCCCACCATGATTAAACTATTTGCCGCAGTATGCTGGTTATATGGCGGTTTCAGAATTTACAGGGGATATAAAAAAAATTACTTCAGAAATTGAGGGCGATAACAATGCATAAGATGGCAGTAAACACATTGTGTGGTATGCTCAGTGTAGTTTTAATAATAGCTGGCTGTCAGCCACAAAAGAAAACCAAGGTTTTTGATTCGCCCACCAATGGCAGTATTAACATAAGTGTAGATGAATCGTTTAAACCAGTAATTGATGAACAGGTAAAAATGTTTGAAGCATCTTATCCCGATACAAAAATTAACGTGCATTATAAACCTGAAGCAGACTGTATAAAAGATATCTTAAAAGATTCTGCCACCAGGCTGGTAATTGTTACCCGTGGATTGAATAGCAAGGAGGAACATTATTTTCAGGATTCGATGGATTATGTTCCCAGGTGGGATAAAATAGCCACGGACGCAATTGCGATTGTTGTAAATATAAATAGTACTGATACTATGTTTACCCTTAAACGCCTGCAGGATCAGCTATCTGGCCGCACAGCCAATAAAGGGCCGATAGTATTTGATGGGCTAAGCGCTACGAGCATTGTACGGTTTGCCATTGACAGTATTTTAAAAGGCGGAAGTTTTGATACCAGTGTGGTAAAGGCGGTAAGAGGCAGCAAAGCGGTGTTGGATTATGTGGCATCAGACGTAAATGCAATAGGGTTGGTGGGTATAAGCTGGATAGGAAATCCGGAAGATACCGCACAGATGAACAGGTTAAAGAAGGTAAAGATAACTTTTGTAAAATGTGATATTTGCGACGACTTGCCTTATGTAAAGCCAAACCAGTTAAGCATTCTTACAAAAAGATATCCTTTGGTACGAGGCTTGTATTATATTTTGAAAGAAAATTACAGTGGGCTTGGTGCCGGCTTCGTAGATTTTATGCAATTTGAAAGAGGGCAACTTATTTTTAAAAGGGCTTATCTTGGATCGAGTAAAATTGGCTTTGCTATTAGGAGTGTAAAAATTAATGAAAAATTAGTAAAATAATACAAAAGGTTTTTGTCAATTAGGTATAAAATTAATTATCATTGTAAAGTAATAATTGTAACGCAAAATGAAAAAAATGAAATTAGGGATACTGTTTTTGGCTGTTTTGTTGCTTTCTGCCAATGTGAAAGCACAAACAATTGACCAGGGTAAGAGTTTGTTGTATTATGAGAAGTTTAAAAGTGCGAAAGTAGTTTTTGAAAAGCTTGTTACAGCAAATGCCAATGATGTAGATGCGGTTTATTGGCTGGGCCAATCGATGATAACACCGGACGAAAAAACCGCCAAAGATGTTGCTGACGCAAAAGCGCTGTATCAAAAAACCTTGCTTGCCAATAGTAACAGTCCATTGTTGCTTGCAGGTATCGGCCATATTGAGTTGCTTGAAGGAAACGACCAGGATGCGAGAAATCATTTTGAAACAGCCATTAGTCTGTCACAGGGAAAAAGTGTACCAGTGCTGAATGCAGTAGGATTCGCTAATGTGAACGCCAAAAACGGCGATGCCGCATATGCTATAGATAAATTGAAACAGGCTGCCGCTACAAAAAAAATGAACGATCCTGATGTTTATGTAAACCTGGGTGATGCGTACAAAAAAACAGGCGATGGTGGACAGGCGCAAATAGCTTACGAGGCTGCACTGGCAATCAATCCAAAATATGCCAGGGCTTCTTACCGAATTGGTAAAATTTATCAAACGCAAGGGGTAGCGCAGGAAGAAATTTATATGAAGTATTACAACCAGGCGATTGCGGAAGATGCTACGTATGCACCTGTGTATGAAAATTTGTACAACTTGTTTTATGCTACTGATGTTCCAAAATCTGCTCAGTATCTCGATAAATATATTGCCAATACAGAAGATGATCCTAAAAATTGTTACTTAAGGGCTTCTATTTTATACGCACAGGCATTATTTGCAGACGCTATTAAAAAAGCCGATGAATGTATTGGAAGTAATGCTTCCCCTTATCCAAAATTATATGGCATTAAGGCCTATGCATACAATAAATTGAAAGATTCAGTGAATGCCAAAGCCTCATTTGAAAAATATTTTCAAACAGCGGATACGGCTATCATTGGAATGGGCGATTATTCAACCTACGCCTCTGTATTGCTCAAGTTTCCAGGGAATGATTCCATTGCGGGAACCTTTGTTGACAAAGCTGTTGCGCTTGACACAGTGGAAGCCAATAAAGTAAATTATTTAAAAACAATGGCATTCAGTTATGAAGCGGAGAAAAAATATAAAGACGCCGCAGACTGGTATAATAAAGTGGTGAAAGTAAAAAAGAACCCAGGTAAGGTTGATATGTACAATGCTGGTTACAATTATTTTAGAACCGGCAATTTCACCACTGCAATTGACGTTTTTAATTTGTATAGTGAAAAATACCCGGATGATGCTTTTGGATATTATATGAGTGCCAAAGCCAAATGGGGAATTGACTCTTTGGGAGCACAGGCGCTTGCGAACCCTGATTTTGAAAAAGCGATTACTGTTGGCCTGGCTGATAGTGTTAAATACAAAAATCAGCTGGTTGGCAGTTATAAATATTTTGTAGCGTATTATGCGAATGTTAAAAAGGACATCCCTAAAGCAATTGAGTATTGCGACAAAATTTTATCGCTTGATCCTGCCGATGCAGAAGCGATCAATAACAAGGCTGCATTAACGGCTCCTGCCAGGCCAGCTTCCCCCGCTAAGAAAAAACCATAAAAAATAATTTAAGAAATAAAATCCCTCTTCCGGCAGGAATGAGGGATTTTTCTTTTTAAATCGTACGATTGTTATTTGGTTTACCTGCCTTACTTTTGCGCTATGCATTTTTTCATTTTACAAGCCAATACTGTTAACAATGCGACAAATTATTTACCTATTGTGTTGCAATTGGTGTTTGCAGTAGGTTTTATTGCCACTATGATGGGCCTCACACACTATTTTGGTCCTAAAAGAAAAACATCTGACAAATTACAAAATTTTGAAAGCGGCATAGAAATCAAAGGCAATGCCCGTCAGCCAATGGCCATAAAATATTTTTTGGTGGCGATTTTATTTGTATTGTTTGATGTGGAAGTTATCTTTTTTTATCCTTACGCAGTTAATTTCCGGGAATTGGGATGGAGTGGCTTTGGCGCAGTGCTAATGTTTGTAGCGCTTTTTATGGCTGGATTTATTTATATCATAAAAAAAGGAGCTTTGGATTGGGAAGATTAGCAAAGTGAAAATTGGCAAATTCGAAGATGTGAAAATGCAACAAACTTTGTAGAAAACTGTTTTAATAAAGTATCAATTTTCCGAATTGAGCCATTTTTGAATTTTCAAATTAAAATTATGCGTCCGGTACAATATAATACAAAACTTAAAACAGTAGAAGCTCCTGAGGGTATGATGGGAGATGGGTTTATGGCTACTTCGCTCGAAAAAGTAGTGGGGCTTGCCCGTAAAAATTCTATCTGGCCTTTACCCTTTGCCACTTCATGTTGCGGAATCGAATTTATGGCCACTGCGGCAAGTCATTATGATATCGCCCGTTTTGGTGCAGAACGCATGAGTTTTTCTCCCCGCCAGTGCGATTTATTAATGGTAATGG
>JANYFI010000785.1 GCA_025362765.1 Ferruginibacter sp.
TCTTTGCTGATTAATGGGGAACAATTGCAGCACTTTTACAAAACTGGCGGTATTATCGCCACTATTTATAAATGGCGCAGATACAAAACCTGGTGCGATATTCTTTTCTGATTGCAACTGTAATTGACTTAATTCATACCGGCCAGAGTCTGATTGAATTTTACCATCGCTTTCCACCGCAATTTTTTTCCAGTCTTTTCCGCTTTTTATTGCTTCAGCGGCCTTCCTGGCAACGCTGCTGTCGCCGCAATTAAAAAGTAAAATTGCCGCACTCGCCTCCCATTTATACGAAACTTTATGCGCATCATAATATTTTTTTAATTTAAGGCTATCTTCAGAAGCCTTACCCCACACTTTTCTTTCCATAATTTCAAACAGCATATTGCCTTCTTTAAATTCCTGTAGCTGGTATTTAAAGCTGGCGTTATATTCCTCCAAATGCCTGCGATAGTAGTCTGTAATAGTGCTGACTACAAATTTATCCAGCAGTTCCTGGTTGTTCTCCTGCTTGTATACATCTGCATTTAACTTATAATCCTTTATAAAATTAAGCCATGCCGTACCCTTGATATTTTCTTTGGTAAAAGAGATGATCGCTTTATTACTTATTGGATAATTCCTGACAACCCTGTTGGCAACCACGCTGTCTGCATACCTAAACAATTCAGCGTCTTTTATTAAAGGATTTCTTTTATAACTTGTTTTTAAGGTAATATCCTTCAAAAATGTTTCTTTGGCAATGTTCATTCTTGCGTCTTTGGCCATTTGTTGTTTTAAGGCCGCTACAAAAGTTTCATCGGTTTTATCAATAGGCGTTGCATGCTGCTGTAACCTCTTTACAATATGGTAACCATAAGTGGTTGTAAAAGGCTGGGTAATATCTCCATCTTTTTGCAACGCAAACACTTTTGTTTCAAAAGTGATGTCAAATTTACCTGTTCCAAACTCCGGCATTTCGCCTCCATTGAGAGCTGTAAGCCTGTCTTCACTAAACTGTTTCGCTATGGTCGAAAAATCCGCACCTTCTTTTAACAGCTCGTAAACTGAATCTGCTTTTTTTTCAGTTTGATTTACCAGGGCGGGAGAAGCGTCAGAAGGCAGCGTAAACAAAATTTGTGCGACCTTCCATTTGCCGGTGCTTTTTCTTTCGCCCACATTTTTAAAAACATGCCATCCGCCTTTAGAACGATAAGGTTTGCTGCAAGTGCCGGGGTGAAGCCCGTACACCAGGTTTTCCATAGCGTAAGGCAGCGATAAAGCCGTAATGAATCCGATGTCTTTTGCTGTAACTGATAAATATTTTTTGCTGATTTTTTCTGCGAGAGCAGTATAATCCGTATTGCCTTTTTGCAATTCGTTTGTTAGCTCGTTCAAAGCATCGATTACTTTCATTGAATCTGTAGTTGTTACGAGTGGCAGATAAAAATGCATTAAATGAATATCTTTACGGCTCCGCTCAATTACCTCATCCAATAAGGCGTCTGAAATTTTTTCATCATTCATATATGCTTCTTCCACCTGGCTGCTAAAATTTTGCAGGTCGTATTTTAATTGCTGCAAGGTATCCAGCCGCAACTCTTTGGCTGCTTTTACTTTTAATTTAAATTTTGAGTACAGCTCCAGGTATTCCCGCAAGGATTTTTCCTTGTCGTCAACGGGCGTTTTATTTTTATTATAGGCGCGTAAAAATTCATCTTTACTCACTTTTTCTGTACCATATGTAAACAGGGTTTGTGAGAAAAGCTGCGTTGTACAAAACGCAAGGATCCACAATAAAAAAAGTTGCTTCATTGTAAACAGGATTTATCTTTTAATTGGATTTCATTTTCCACTTCACCTGTAGCAGGTCATCCAGCTGTTGCCAGGTTAATTTTTTTGCGATGATTCTTTTTTCTTTGTCAAGAAGATAGATTGTTGGCGTAAGCGTTACATCATACAACTGACGGTAACCCGGTTTTTGAGCCGCCGCCGTGGCCGTTTCTGTTTCTTTGGTCTGGTACACATTTACCCAGTCACCAAGGTGGTGTTCCCCAATATATTTTAACCATTCCTTTTTTAAATCTTCTTTGCTGTCAGCAGATAAAACGCCATACATTTTTACGTTGTGCGATTTCCAGTTAGCCCGGTAAACAGAATCCAGTCTGGGCAATTCTTCCTTGCAATGCCCGCAGGTAGGATCCCAGAAAACAATCACGGTATAATCTGCCGCTACATCATACAATGTTGACTCCTTACCGGTAGAGTCGGTCATTTCAAGATCTGCTGCTTTTGCGCCGATCAGGTTGGCCATTAACATATAAGCCCTTCTGCTAACTGTTTCCACTTGTTTTTCATTCAGCCAGTTGCTTAATCCTTTACTGTGGTATTTTTCAAACAGGTGTACAAATACGGCATCCTGGCCCATATATTTTGGGGCAATGTATTCGTCGGTAAGCCAGTTCAATAAAAATTTATACATCTCCGGACAACTGCGTGCAAGCAGCAACTGGTAGTCGGCTTCCTTTATGATGCTATCCGCTTCAGGAACGATCAGTTCCCTGTAATATCGTTCCAGCTTGGGTAAAAAAAAGGGTGTACGAATGATGCGGTCATCCACAAATGTTACGCCATCCCAATAGTGAGATTTGTAGTAATTATAGTTTTGGAGGGAATCTGTATGGCTTTGCGGTTTGGTGTTTGGAAGTACGGGATCTTTCATGGCATTCAGCAATGCCGCCATCATTGAGGCTGGTTGTGCCTTTATGATATTATCTCTGTAATCATTCAGCTCTTTATTTAAACGGTTATAATTGGCCTCATGCATCGCCGAGTCGGCACGTGTTGTCCCCATGGCGTAGGCTTTTTTTTCTGCGTCCAGCAGCTGGGCTTTTGCGGCAATATTTTTTTGATATTGTTGCAATAACACATTTGCCGGAGAACCTGTAACAACAGTTTTTAACAGTAAGTCTGTAGTATCGATTTTTACAGTAATTACCTGGTCCTTATCAATCAAAAAATCAACACTTTTCGATTTGCCGGGTAGTACAAGGGCGTAAATGCCTGGCGGCAATTTTCTTTTTCCGGTAAACAGCGCAGTGCCTTTAGTATTTACAGCGGCCGAATCTTCCACAGAAAGATTTTTGCCCATGTGATACGTTAGGTAAGCAATGCCCGATTGGTACTGACTTGCCTGCATGGTTACGGTAAAGTGTTGGGACTGCGCTTTGCCGATGCTGAACATGGTTGACAGCGCTAAAAGATATTGTTTCATTCCATATTTTAATAAGATTACAAAAGTATTTAAAATGACTGGTTAATCAGCACCAACGCTGAATAACAAAAGTTAACAATTCCTGTCATTAGCAAAATTTTTATGTTCGCCAGCTGTATTAGTGCACGAATACTTAAACGCTGATTGTAACGCTGATAGTATAGGCAGGTAAAGCATTTAAAAAACTATGTTAACAAACTTCCTGTTAATGGTAAAGAAACAAAAATGGGGGTTACTTTTGCAACCGTGAAAAGAAAAAAGTTTTTGCTCGAAAAAATTTTGGTAACCGGCTATGCAGCCGAAGGTAAATCTGTTGCAAGACATGACGGCAAAGTTTATTTTATAGAAGGAGCTGTGCCCGGCGATGTCGTGGATGTTTTTATCAGCACCAATAAAAAGGATTGGGGAGAGGGGAAGACAACGAAGATTCATGAGTTTTCGCCGGAAAGAACAGCGCCCTTTTGCCAGCACTTTGGCATATGCGGTGGGTGTAAATGGCAGATGCTGCCATATCAAAAACAACTGGAATATAAACAGCAGGAAGTGGCCCAAAATTTAAAAAGGATCGGCAAAACCGTGTTACCTGAAATGATGCCCATTGTTGGCGCAGTTGATACCGTTCATTACAGAAATAAGCTGGACTTTACTTTTAGCAACAAACGATATTTAACGAGTGAGGAAATAAAAACCAAAGCCCCCCCACCCCTCAAAGGGGGGATTTTGCAGTCTGCTGGTGACGAAATAACTCCGGTTGCTGATGAATTAAACTTATCCGTAGCTGAAAAATTTGGAACATCGTGGAGTGACGGCGCTTTGGGTTTTCATGTGCCCCGTATTTTTGATAAAATTATTGATATTCATACTTGTTACCTGATGGATGATGTAAACAATACCATCCGCAATACGGTGCGTGATTTTGCCAAAGAAAACAACTATTCTTATTATGATATTAAACAACATACCGGATGGTTGCGGAATATTATTATCCGCAACTGTATTACAGGAGAGTTGATGGTAAATATTTGCCTCGGTTACGAGGATGAAACGGAGACAAAAAAATTGTTGGATCATTTGTTACAACAGGTGCCATCAATCACTACTTTATTGTTTACCATCAATCCCAAATGGAATGATACTATTTATGACCTTGCGCCTCAAATCTATTATGGTAAAGGTTTTGTGAACGAACGACTGGAAGGTTTTACCTTTAAAATTGGCCCCAAATCTTTTTTCCAAACCAATACAAAACAGGCTGAAAAATTATATTCCATCACCAGGGAGTTTGCACAACTTACTGGCAGGGAAACTGTGTACGATTTGTATTGTGGTACAGGCAGCATTGGTATTTTTTTAAGCAAGGATGCAAAAAAAATTATTGGGGTTGAATCTATACCGGAAGCCATTGAAGATGCCAGGGAAAATGCCGCACTGAATAATATCAGCCATGCGGAGTTTTTTGCAGGCGATGTAATAAAAATTTGTAATGATGCATTTTTTGCAGAACACGGTAAACCCGATGTTATTATCACCGATCCACCGCGGGCTGGGATGCATGAAAAACTGGTGATCAAATTATTGGAAATAGCAGCGCCATCCATTGTGTATGTGAGCTGTAACACGGCAACACAAGCCAGGGATATTGCGTTGCTGGCAGAAAAATATTTCATAGAAAAAATTCAACCGGTAGATATGTTTCCGCATACTCATCATATAGAGTGCGTGGCACTGCTTAAATTGAAAAATTAACTACTAACTTTGATTTATGGCATTCAATTTCAATAATTCTCTTCAACGGGACACCCCCGTAGTTTTTAACTTAATTGTTATAAATATTCTGGTATACCTGGCCCAGGTGATGATTCATACTTTCAATGTTACAGAATGGGGTGCATTGCATTATTTTAAATCTTCCCTATTTTATCCGCACCAGTTTATTACCAATATGTTTCTACACGACCCTAACGGTCTCAGTCATATACTTTTCAATATGTTCACCCTGTGGATGTTTGGTACTATAATGGAACGTTACCTTGGTTCTAAACGTTTTTTGCTTTTTTACCTGATTTGTGGAGTAGGTGCTGCAGTTTGCATACAACTAAGTATCCCTTTTAGTGCGGACCAGTTTGCTAAATCACCCGAAGCGATGACACAGGGAATGTCAGCAACTGAATTGATAACCGCTTATAAAGATCAATACAGTGCCATCGGAGCCTCGGGCGCTATCATGGGTGTGATGGCAGCATATGCTTACCTGTTTCCCAATACCGAATTGTATATTATGTTTATACCAATTCCCCTAAAGGCCAAATATGTCATCCCCTTCTTTATTTTACTGGATTTGTTTATGGGTGTAAGGCAAATTGCCGGCGACAATGTAGGACATTTTGCACACCTTGGCGGAGCCCTTGTTGGGTTTTTATTAATATATTAT
>JANYFI010000795.1 GCA_025362765.1 Ferruginibacter sp.
TCTTGCTGTGCTTTTAAACCAACCGGCATTACCGTTGCAATATAAAAGATAACCGATATTATTTTCTTCATTTTCACCGGTGATTAATTGTGCAGTTATTATTGGGATGTGTTGCTGAATATTATTTATTTTACCATGGTCGCCACCCGCAATGCTTCAATAGTGGTATAATATTTTGCCAGCATGTTGGGTACTTCCCATGCAGGCATCTTTTCTTTTTGCAAATAATCCAAATATCGTTTGGTTACCTCTGCAAAGCAGGCTTCATGATTTAATTCATACTTGATGGGAATAACCAACTCCCATCCGTTGTCAACTTTTTTCACCGAGAGTCCTTCATATTTTTTCGCCAGTTCATCAATGGCTGTGGTCAATATTTTCTCATATGCCGCAGAATGATCTACCGGTTCAATATACAGCACCGGCTTGTATTGCTGCTCCGCTCCCTGCCTAATGATAAGGTTGGCTTTTGTTCCCTTCATGATCGAATAATGCGTATCTCCGCCACCCGCAGGCGCTTCAAAATTCCAGGTAACTGACACCCTTGCATGCACGCCTTTGATAGTATAATCCAAACTGCCGTTGGCATACACATTCAAGGCATCGTCTTTTACATATTGCTGTAAATAATCAGGAAACTGATCTAACTGTGTGGATTGCTGAAACCGCGCAGGCGTGATTACCGTTGGCCATCTTTTGGCTTTATTTACATGAATGTCTTTTTTATAATTCAGCGTTACACCTGGAAAACATTCCCATTGCACCAGGTCAACCAAATGCGTTGTTACATCCACAATACCTTCGCCCTCCTGCTTTACATCAAAATACCAGGCCGGGCGAATCAATGGCTTGCCGGAAACAGTTTTAAAAAAATGATGTACACTTTCTTTTATCACCGCCGGTTGTTCAGCGGTTCCTTTTTGCAAGGTGCCAAATACCGCTGGCAGCAACAATAATTCCCGTTGCAATGCATTGGTGGCCTGGTACCGCTCCGTCATAATATCATACAATAACAAGCCCTTCTTTTTTGCCGTTGCAAATGTTTGTTCCAACAGTGTGAAACCATTTTTATCAATCGCCATCGGTTTATCTGCCAGCACATTAAAACCTGCATGGATGGCTTCGCTGATATAGCTGGTTTTTAGTTTGTTGTTGCCCGCCAGTACTACTACATTCCCCTTCTTTTCACTGATCATTTTTGCCAGGTAATCCTCTCCGGTGTACACGGTTTCTTTCCAGGCCGTTGGATTTTCCGGGCGGCTATTGTAACCATTTACCAGTGCCAGGTGTGCCTCCAGTTCCTTGCCTTTCGGCGCATATACAAACACTTCGGAATCAATCATTGCATACATTGATTTCTGCACCAGCGCCGCATGAAAGTGTCCTGGGTTTAATGTAATCAATTTTACTTTTAATTTGGTTGGTTGCGCATTCATGGTGTTGACAATAAAAGTGAATGATCCAATAAATAAAATTGATTTGATTAATAGACTTTTGAATACCTGCATACTTTTTTTATTAAATAAATTATTTTGTTACCAGCAGTTGTTTTTCATGGCAGCGGCATTTGCAGCCTTGTACAATTATTTTGTAGCAGCTTTGACTTTCTAATTCGAGCAGCCTTATTCATTCGTAAGCTTTTTTCAATTCGTTACTTTCGCCTCCACAGCCGGCAGGCTGCGTAGCTGGAACGCCGCTGCTTTTGCATCTTTAAAAAAATTTGCTTCGCATTTTTTTAATCCCGACAAATCGGGACCGATCCAAAAGAGGCGGCTTATCCAGCTACTGTGTTCAACTCGAAGAATAACTTGTAAACGCTACGCTGTAGTAAAGTTATCAAGGTATTAAGATTTAGTTTTCACTTGCTTTTTAATAAGTTAACAAACCTACAACCCATTCTTATACTTAAGCTGTAACAAAGCTAACAGTAGAATTACAAAAGCCGAAATTACCATGCACAAAAGCTGAGCAAAGCTATACGGCAGCAACGGGCCTTATTCGTTGCTGCCTTGACTTTTTTTTATTACTTTTTTGTGTCAAGACAAAAAAAGTAAAGAAAAGAGCAACATTAAAATAAAAGAACTTTCGAACTTAATACAACATATCACTACTAAACTCATCCAAATACAAAATCGCATTATCATGCCTTCTCAAAACAGTGGATGGATACTGCTCAACAATCTCTTTGTTCAATGTATTAAAAACCGCCTGCGCCTTTGTTGGGCCAGGCACCATGCAATAAATATACCTGGCAGCCATCAATGCAGGAATGGTTAAAGTGATTGCATTGTTGGGCACGTCATCAATTGTTGCAAAGCATCCATCATTTACCTGCTGCTGCCTGCAGGGCTGGTCCAATTCTACCACCTTTACCAAATACCCATCCTTAAAATCCGCTACTGGCGGGTCATTGAAAGCGATGTGCCCGTTCTCTCCTATTCCCATGCAAACAATATCAACCGGATATTCTTTCAATAATGTTGTGTACCTGTTGCATTCTTGTTCCGCCGCAGTTGTATTGCCGTTTAAAAAATGAATACCTGCAAACGGCAGCTTGCCAAAAATCTTCTCTTGCAGAAAATTACCAAATCGTTGCGGCGCCTCCTCACGTAAGCCAATATATTCATCCATGTGAAAGGCACGTACACGGGTCCAGTCCAATGAGCTTTTTACCAGCGCCGCCAGAAATTCATTTTGTGATGGGGCTGCCGCAAAAATGATGTTTACATACGCTTGTGTTGTGAATAGTTCAGTAATCTTATCAATTACTGCAATAGCAGCAGCTTCACCCATTGCAGCCCTGTCTGCATAAACTTTTACCTGTAGTGTATCAACCTTAAATTCTTTCATGATCCTTCATTGCCAATATTTTTTTGCTACCTTATTTACAATGCCCGTTTATAGACAATACTTCCCTTCACCATTGTCATCTGTACATTAATATTGTTATCAA
>JANYFI010000226.1 GCA_025362765.1 Ferruginibacter sp.
GCCTGGCAGGAATGGGATATCACCGAAATTGAAATGGCTATTCCCATGAGCCCGGATCAGGTAGTGAAAAAACGAAACGGTATTTTTATTCATCAGTCACAAAAAGACAGCATTCCCTTCCAGGGCACTGATGATCGGGAATTTTGGCAGCGTGCCGAAGAGCGCAATGCAAATACCGCCATGTTATATGCCCAGTTAGGCTTAACGCAATATGCCGCCATGGAGGCTTTTGTAAGATGGCATTATTGATAGTAGTATAATTTTTTATCAAGTAGGAGATCAATCAAATGGTCTCCTGTTTTATTTAGAAAGCTTTATAACGGGAAAAAAATCTACACTTGCTTTTTGTAAAAATATGTCCTGATTTTATTGAGGAAAAAACTTCCCAGCCGTTTAACTTTCGGCTTAAAAATTTTTGGCACATTTATTTAGGTTATCTGTTAGGTTTTCATAGGATATTGGACAAAAAACGAGGCTGGATTTCTATCCTGGCTTCTCTTTTTAAATCTTTTGTTGAATTTTTTAATCTTTAATCATGAGTGCAAAAAGAAATTTATTAATAGGACTTGGTGTAGGATTAGTAGTAGGAATATTATACGCGCCACACAAGGGCTCAAAAACAAGAAAACTTGTTGCGAGGCGAGGTTCAGAATTACGTGACGGATGGGAAAACCTCAAAGAAACGCTCTCTTCGGTTTTTGAAAAATCCGATGAGATAAAGGATGAATTTATAGAGGGGGTTTCACCAAACGCTGCGTTTGTTAGTGCTCCGGTTCAAGACGAATGGAGTGCTTAATACAATATTGTAGATATGCCTGTGCGGTATTTATGCAGCTTGGTAAAAGGGGCTATTTTTATTAATAGGGATGCCTGCGAAGTAAAAATTTCCCGTTGTTTGTTAAGCAGGTTGGTTTTTGAAATGAACCCTGCAAACTTATTATTTTATGCAATTTGGGCAAATATAAGTTTCACCATGCCCGAAAACAAATCTTTGGAAAGTAGCAAGAATAATCAAAAACTATATTCTCGCAATTCTTGTACGCAGCAACGAAAAAATATATTGATACAGTTGTTTACCCTTGGCAATTAAAAAATTTAATGAAAATTTTTTTGAGTGCAAAGATTAAGTGACGCAGAATGGATAATTTTTTATGGTAACAGGCAGTGAAATTTCCAGGGGAAGTTTAATTTTTTTACTTACTGAGCGCAAAAAAAGGTGGTTTTTCACCAACCCATGAATAACATTCCTGCGCCGCAAATAAAAATGGTTAATCCACCCAATGCATGAATATAACGCTCCAGCTTATCGGTTTTTACAAACGCAATGCCCATAAAACCCAGCACTACCATAGTTACCATGGTGAGTAAAGTTACCACTGTGTAAATCGCTATGAGCAAAAGCATGCCAGTCCAGCTGTTTTTTGCTGCAGGAAAATAGAGCAAAGGAATCATAGGTTCGCAGGGGCCTAAAATAAAAATGATAAACATTACCCAGGGTGTTACCTTATGCCTGTCTTGTGGCGCAACGGCTTCACCATGATTGTGCTCGTAAACATATATTGCGCCATCATCCTGTAAATCAAAATGTTTATGTGGATTATTTTTGTATGCACGGTATAAACCCCAAACTCCATATAAAAAGCCAAATACCAGCATTACCCACCCGGCGATGCCGCCGCGGATATTTTCAATCCAGCTAACTTTTGATAAACTCCAGCCAATGGCAGCACCACCCAACCCGAGCAATACCGAACTCCATACGTGGCCGCATCCACACACGACGGTCCAGCCAATGGTTTTGGCAAACGACCAGCCCCTGGATTTTGATAAAGCAATAAAAGGCAGGTAATGATCTGGCCCTGAAACAGTATGCAGGCAGGCAACGGAAACTGCGGCAATGATAAGCACTTGCATTTCAGATTGCATATCGTAATTTTTTATGTTGATTTCCTTGTGGCAGCGCATCGGCTATCAGTTTTAAACAATCAAATAATTGTTCTGCTTTTTGTCCCAATAAACGAATAATGACTCCATTTACAGGCGCAGCGGTTATACCAACGCTGATGGCTGTTTTTGAAGCAAGTATCTCTGAGATGGTTGAGATGGTTGAGATGGTTTCTTTTACGTTCACCTGTTCATTTAAATAAATTAAACTGGCTTGGTGCGTAAAACCCTGCAGTTGCCCGATAGCATTGATGTCAATTATTGAAGGTTGCATAAGCAAATTTTCCTTTATAACTAATTTTCCTTCCAAAAAAATCTCTGTGATATTGTGGTATTTTGAAAGAATAAAAACTTCATTGTTTAATTTACGGCCGCAGGTTAATATTTCACCAAAAATTAAATAGCAGTTTCGGGATAAAAATATTTTATTGCGGGCTATAAAATGAGACGCTTCATGCGGAACAACAGGGTGCGGAATAAAACAAAAAGATGTACCGGCTGCAAGCCGCACTTCCATTTGCTGGGAGGCTTGTTCCTTCATTGCAAACAGCCGCTGGTAGCTTTGCGTATGCAACTGAAGCGCACAGTTTTGTTCCAGTTCAATTTTAATATTGTAGTGGTCTCCATCCAAAATACCCGGTGAAGAACTCATCAGCATTAACCTTAACGTATTGTCTTTTTTATCCTCCGTAATATTGGCCACTTTAAATGGAGTGGTGCAATAACTTTTTTTAAGACAAGTGCTTTCGTTTAACCGGGCAACCTGTATGTGCAGTTCAGCCCTCATCTGTATAAAACCGGTTCGGTGGTAACTTCTTCCAGCAATGCGTATTTTTTTATCCAACCAATTACACTGTCTAATCCCTGCAAGTTCATTAGGTTAGTGAAAATAAACGGATTGCCTTTGCGCATCTTGCGGGCGTCTCTCTCCATCACCTGCAAGTCTGCATGTACATAAGGGGCAAGGTCAATTTTATTAATGATAAGCAAATCGCTGCGGGTAATACCAGGGCCTCCCTTGCGGGGAATTTTATCACCTTCAGCCACATCAATTACAAAGATGGTTACATCTGCCAGGTCTGGACTAAAAGTGGCAGATAGATTATCACCACCACTTTCAATAAAAATAATCTGCACATCCGGAATGCGCAACGCCATTTCCTCTACCGCTTCCAGGTTCATGCTGGCATCTTCGCGTATTGCGGTATGAGGGCAACCTCCAGTTTCTACACCAATTATTCTTTCGGCTGGTAATAAACTGTTTTGTGTTAAAAACTCGGCGTCTTCTTTTGTATAGATGTCATTGGTAATTACGGCCAGGCTGTAGTCAGCACTCATGGCTCTTGACATGCGTTCTATCAATGCGGTTTTGCCGGAACCAACCGGTCCGGCAACGCCAATTTTTATGTATTTTCTTTCGATCATTTTTATAATTTTATCTAATCTGCCAATTAATAAAGTAGTTTTTGAAAATTACGACATATACAGCCGTGAATACAATTGCTCATGTTGCATACAGGCGATGTCAAATCCGGCGCAACATAACCCTATTAAATCTTTATCGGGTTGCAAGGAATTAGTTACCAGTTGCTGTATCAATGGTTGCAGTGAAAACAGTAATTCCTGTCCATCCTGTTGGCCCAATGGAATTAGTTTTACGCTGTTGGTTACCATTCCTGCCGCAGCATTGTAGTAAAAGCCGGTGAGCGCTTCTTTTTTATCAATACCCAATACTGCCGCATACATACCAAAGGCAATACAGTAATGGCCGTCTGTTGTTTTGGTTTGAATGGCCTGTTGGTAGAGGGAGGTAAAATTATTTTGAGTAACAGGTTGAAATATTTTTATAAGCCGGATGCCTAATTTCTGGCTTGCCTGCCGCATTTCCATAGGTAATTTTACAGCAGAGCATGTTGCATCCAGCGCAGTTATTATTATAAAATCATTTTTCCGCGTGGCGTCAAAAGCAAGTGATACAAACGCAGCGTCTGTGTACTGCAAATTGTAAGTAAGCATTGTGGTGATAAAATTTTTTGCGGTAGCTATATCATGCACAATACCCTGCTGAACATAGGTTTCAAGCCCTGCTGAATGGGCGTAACCGCCAATTGGCAATGTGGAATCTGATAATTGCAGTAAACTTAATAAGGCGGTATTCATTCAGGATCGGTAGTTAATTTTATAATCCTGTTAAACAGACTGGTGCTGCTGCTATGCGGCGATACGGTGGTTTTTAAAGGCGCCATTAACTTTCTGCCTGCTTTTTCAACAGCATACCCACCCTTGGTTAATAAGTCAAATAGCGGACCGTCAAAAGCTACCAAAATTTCATCTTCTTGGTAAAATAAGGGCAGGTGCTTGTTACCAATCTCATAACAAACAGCGGCTACTTCATACATTGATCTTGGCCTTATTACGATGGCATCACATTCATTGATATCAACTGCAATTAAACCAAAATCATCTTCATAAATAATATCGCCAACGCCCAGTTGAGGACGGTCGTTTAAAAATTTCATGCTCACCTCTCTTCCCAATACCGTTTTTTTTGTGAGAATGCGTTTGTTGGTTTCATGCCAATCCAGCAACACATAATCAATGTTGCGGTTGTTGATGGCGAATAATTCCAGATTTCCTATTTTTTCTTTTACCAGCATAATATTTTAATTAGCTAATTAGCTGATTTGCTAATGTGCTGATTTCTTCATTTCGTAGTTTCTTTTCTCTACGGTTGCTTCTTCGTTAACATGTGGTTGAATTTGCTAACTAGCCAATGTGTTGATTGCTGCATTTCTTTAACTGATTGTTCACTGCATACTGTTGTCGTTAGCACATTATCGAATTAGCACATTAGCAAATTATCTCTTCTCTTTAAAACAAAAAATATCGTTGCGCCAAAGGTAGTACTGCCAAAGGAGCACAACTGATTGGCTCACCATCCACTTTTACTTCATAGTTTTCAGGGTTCACTTCTATCAGCGGCGTTGCGTCATTGTGTATCAAATCTTTTTTTGAAATGGTGCGGCAATTTTTAACAGGCAACACCATTTTTTGCAAACCATAATTTTGTACAACATTTTTCTCCAAA
>JANYFI010000244.1 GCA_025362765.1 Ferruginibacter sp.
GTCAGCCTTTTTTAAGGCCTTTATTTTTTTGCCATTGGCGTCATACAACGTGCCTTCAAAATTTTTGATGATGTTAAACTGGTCGTACTCTTCCGTAATACCTGCGGCATCATCGCCGGCTTCATTTAAAATGGTTACCGCGTATTTTTTGTAAAGTGTTCCATTACCGGGGCCGTCAATTTCCAGTCTCGTTTCCTGCATTCTTTTTACCACGTTGGCGTGAGGCAACAATTCGGCAGGAATTAATTTTACATCATAGCCGCTTTGCGCAACTGCTGTAAAATAAAAAGTAATATTAACAAGCAGTATTGATAAATATTTTTTCATGATTTATTTCTTTTTAAACACAATTTGTTCCGCATGTTTTTTAACGATGTAGTCAAAAAAATTACGTAGGGTTTCATAATCTTCCGGCAAAAAAGTAGCTTTTTCCAGCATTATACGGGAACGCAGCAAAACACCTTCCTCTGTTTTTGAAATAAGGTATTCAAAATAGCCTTCGCCATCATTCAAACTTACTTTGGCAGATTTTGGCAGTTCATCTACCACATATCCCTGCGGAATTGCCATTTGAAAATTATACGTTTCATCCATTTTAAAAGGCATTTCAACCGGATATTTTCTTTCGGCAGCAGTAAAGAAATTCTCTTTATATCCTTCTTTAAGCATCGGATTAAAATAGATGATAGAACTATTGTTATTACCATCTACAGTAATGGTGTGCGACATGCGCATTGGTTTTTCATATTCTTTTTCATCCGCGTATGTAATGTCATCAATCGAAAAATCTCCAGTATAAGTCTCCTTCCATTTCTTTGCTACATCTTCTTTTCCTTTATCAATAAATTTTTCCCTGATGTCGCTTGATTCAAAATATCCCAGCATAGTGTTCAAAGTACCGGACCATTTTCCCGGTTGCTTCTCATCATTAAAAAGCATCACATTCGTAAACTTGGCTTCCCTAACGCTATCCGCATAAAAAAAGATGGGATCTGCTTCCTTATTCACTACCCTTCCATGACCATTGTAACAATATTCAGGCAGTTTGTTGAACCCAAAAAAAGGTTCTGAAGCATCGAGAAAATAGGTATTTCCATCGATATCCAGTTTGCAGATAACATAATTAAAGCGGTTGATAAGCGGGTAAAATTCATTGGTTACACCATTGTCTCTTGTACTTAATATAACCGGGCTTGCCTGCATATTTTCGTGACGTAACATTGTGGTTAGTATAAGATTGGCATCTGCCACATTGCCGCTTTTATTTTTGTAGCCATCTTTCATATTGCCGGATAAATAAATGCCGTGGTGGCCGTTGCATTTAAAATTACTTTTTACAAAGGCATATATTTTTTTGGCTTCTTCCAGCTTATTGGTACTGCCGCCTTTTATAGCCTTCAGGTCGTCATTTAAAAAATTATTGTCTTTATCCAGCCGGTCTCCAAAATCTTCATCTTTTAGTAATTCTTCAGACATGGTAGTCCAATTGCCCAAAATATCTTTGTGTGGAGAATTGGGGAATTGCTGCCCGGACATCTGGAATTCAATTTTAGAAATATGGTTATCCAGTGAGGTAAGAAATTTCTCTTCTTTTAAAGCAGGCACATTTTTAATTACCCACCTGCTAATGGTATTGGTGGAACTAAGTGAAAAACTTTGGGTTTGAAAGGTGCCGTTTTGCTCCCTTAGCGTATAGTTTGCTACTTTGGAATTTGTAGTTTTAATATCAAATGCATTATAGCCCTGCGTTAAAAAAACGTATTCAAAAAAACTGGGTAAATCCAGACTGTATTCGCTCCATACCCTGGGGTAACTTCCCTGAAATATCCAGTCGTGAAGGTTAAATAAAAAATCGGAGTTAATGGTGTAAGAATACTCTATGATGGAACCTTCCTTAAGGGCGGGCATTGTGAATTTTCTTTCAATATGATTTTTATCCAGCTTTTCCTTAAAAATAGCATCCTTATCAAGTTTGGTTTCCACCACAGTGCCATTTTCCAGGTTGTAAGTGCTTGCCTTCAGGCTCTCCAGCTTTTCTTCGCTGTTGGATGTAGAAGAAATGTATAAAGGAATTTGCACAGTTGCCAGGTCGAATCCTTTTTTATTAATGATTTTTATCCGGCGCTGGTGTTTATAAATTAGGCTGAACCAGCCCTTGTTATTGCCCTCAAACGAACTGCTGCCTACGTCGGCGATAATTACCGCGCCGTAAGATGTATCCACTTTTAATTTATCAATGCTAAAATCCGAGGCCGCAACATGGTTAAACTTTATAGCCATTTTTTCCTGGGCGTTGGTGGCTACGCATAGTATTACTACTGCAAAAAATAATACAGGGCATTTTTTCATCTGGAGCGGGTTTAGGTTAGGTAAATAAACCTGATAAATATAAGGATTATTCTTTAAGCCAAACACTTAGCACAGGCATATTTAAAATTTATTGATTGCCATCGGTTAAAAAAATAGTTCATCCATTAAACAACAATAGCCATCCATGTGGATAGCTATTGTCAGAAAAATATTGCCAAAATTATTTCATGGTAAAACTTTCCATAAATTTTGTATTAAAATCCCCTTTCCTGAACGCCTCATTTTTCATCAGTTGCAGATGAAAAGGAATGGTTGTTTTTACACCTTCAATAACATACTCACTTAGTGCCCGATACATGGTATCTATTGCTTCTTCCCTTGTTTGCGCCACGGTAATTAATTTACCAATCATACTATCATAGTAAGGTGGAATAACATAGCCTGCGTACACATGGCTATCGACCCTTACTCCATGTCCCCCGGGAGTATGCAACACGGTAATTTTTCCAGGGCTGGGACGGAAATCATTGTATGGATCTTCCGCATTAATGCGGCACTCAATGGCATGGCCCGCAAATTGAATATCGCTCTGTTTGTAAAGAAGAGCCGCACCAGATGCCACGCGAATTTGCTCTTGCACAAGATCAAGCCCGGTGATCATTTCCGTTACCGGATGTTCCACCTGCAAACGC
>JANYFI010000267.1 GCA_025362765.1 Ferruginibacter sp.
CAGCCCATGAGCCAACAACGGCTCAAACAAATAGTGAGCCGATGAAACGTAAGACAGTAAAGGCTTTAACTGCAACGGCTCAATGAATCTGAAAAAGGTATAAGCGGCACAAAATTTATTTACATCAAACTAAACGGCAATGAAAAGATTACCCGTAACGGCTCCGCCGTACCAGTACATAGAAAAGAGTTTTAAAGAATGGTTGGAAGCATTGGGCTACTCATGGCAGGGAGTTTATTACATGCCGATACAGATACGGGGATTATTAAACTGGCTTGAGAGGCAAAATAAAGCCCAATTAACGGACATCACAACCGAAGCAATAACAAACTACTACTATCAGGAATTAAAGCAGAGAAAGAACTTAATGAGGGATGCAGGAACATTAAGCAACAAGCACCTGAATAAAAATTTACAGGCATTAAGAAAGTTTACAGAATACTTACGGCAGACAGGCAAATTACAAATCCCGTTACTCAACATCAGGCAGGAAGAAATTATAGATAACAAACCAACAGTACTGACAGAAGAAGAAATAATGCAACTGTTCAAAGCCACTGAAACCATACCCGATAAAATGAAACATGCCAAGCCAAGAGAGTTTTATGAAATGCTGAACTGTAGAGATAAAGCAATGCTAAGTATTTTTTACGGTTGTGGTTTACGAAGGAACGAAGGTTATCACTTGAACATTACAGACATCCATTTAGAAAGTGCAGTGGTGCATGTTCGGAAGGGAAAAGGTTATAAAGAAAGGTTTGTACCGGTGAGCAAAAAAGGAATGGAAAATATTACCGCTTACCTGTACGATGCAAGGCCGTTGATGATTAGAGACAATAAAGAAGAAGCATTTTTTTTAAATCACAATGGTAAAAGATTAGGCGGCCAGATGCTTATGCTATGTGTGCAGGCGTTGGTAAAACGAACTGAAACTACAGCGATGCAGCAAAAGGAAATCGGGTTGCATACATTACGGCACTCCATAGCCACACATCTTTTAGCCAACGGCATGAGCCTTGAAAACATAAGGGATTTTTTAGGGCATAGCAGTTTAGAAAGCACTCAAATTTATACTCACTTAATAAATGAAAATGACAATGAATAAGTTTAAAGAATGGTTACAGATAAAAGGTTACAGCAGTACAACAGTTGAAACCGTAATCAAAGCAACAGCATATTTTATTGCATGGACTGAAAAGGAAAACATTACAGACATCACCGAAACCAGCCACAATGATATTATTGCTTACATACAGCATTACAATATTAAAGGCACAGGAAAGAAAACGATTGCTCATTATGTACTGCACTTAAAAAAATACTTCGATTGGTTAATGAGTGAAGGAGAAGTAAATGACAACCCATGCAGCAACATAAAAATCAAAGGCATCCAAAGAAAAGTTTTGCATGAAATACTAAGCACGGAAGAAATGGAAAAGCTGTACAATGATTATGCAACAGAAATCACTATTGAGAAAACAGAACGGATGAAATGCCCGCCGCCAATGATGATGCAGGTATTAGCCAGGAAAAGAAACAAAATTATTTTAGGACTGTTTGTTTACCAGGGCTTGCAAACCGAAGAAATTATAAAGCTGGAAGTACAAGACATTAAACTAAGAGAAGGAAAAATATTTATACCATCAGCGAGACGAAGCAATGAAAGGACTTTGAAGTTAGAAAGCCACCAGGTCTTTGATTTACTGGACTACATTAACGATACAAGAAAGCAAATATTACAGCACCGGAATATTACAACAGCAACACAGGATTTATTTTTAAACTTAGGAGAAAGCGACAGAAAAAATAATTTGTTCAGCATGTTACTTACTCACTTAAAAACGATGAATGGAAAAATAAAAAATCTAAATCAGTTAAGAGCTTCTGTAATCGTTCATTGGCTGAAATTATACAATCTTAGAAAAGTTCAAATCATGGCCGGGCATCGTTACATCAGTTCAACAGAAGCCTACAAAGCAAATAATCTTGACGACCTGAAAGAAGATATTAAAAACTATCATCCGTTCTAACCAACCAACTTTAGAACAAAGCCCGGCGACAGAATATAAACATCAGCGACAAAACAAAGCCGAACAAGCCAACGCCACAGCACGGCTTACACCGCCAAAAGACAGGGCGGTGTTCGGTGTTGCAGTCAGTTTTTTCTGTCATGGTTTTTGCAGCCAACACACTTGCACTACTTTATTTTTTGCAAATGAAATCTGTTATTGATAAAATGTATTTGCAAAAAATAAACAAGTGCAGCCAACGCCACGAAGCAAAAACCCACGCCAAAAAAAACTGCCTGAAGCTACATTAACATAATGTGGCATTATAGGTTCGCTTCGCATTTTTTACCCTGGCTCATGCAAGCATGCTCTGAAAAAAATCCTATAATACACATTATATTAAATAGCCACCACCGCATTGCAATAAAAAAAATAATCCCACCCCAAGCAGCCATGCTAATTATTTTTTTTATTGCAGCCGTGCCCAAAGACAGCCAACGCTTCCCCAAGCGGTGTGGCGAGCCACGAATTTATTTTGCTATCTCACTACGTTCAGTCAATAGCACCGCCTGCGGCAGCTTTGCAGCTTCGCTATTCTTTTATTTTTTTGATTGATTAAATGCAAAGCCGCTTTTGTAAAATGAAACAGTGGGCTTTAAAAACTGTCGCAGCCGCCGCAAGTCTCTGATACTTTAAAGAGAATGCCGGCGGCTTTGACTTGCACAAAAAACATAAACGATTGCCCGGGAGCAGCATTAAACTTTTGAGTTTATGCAGGGCAATCATTTATATTTTTTGCGCCATTGCCAGCGTCTGCAACTTTAAAGAGTGGCTGAATTATTTTTTAACCTTCATCCAAAATTTAGAACAGCTTACACATGCAAAGGCATGGACAACATGGGCAGCAGCACCCAGCCAAGTGCATGACCTGAGCAAGTGAATATACCTGAGCAAATACATGTATCTGCAAGCATGTGTGTATGAGAAAAAACTTTATATTGCAGTTGAGGTATTAAAAAAGTTCTTTGATTTTTTTAGTTGGGGTATAGGAAAAACTGCAAGCGAGGTGAAAAGTGGAAACATATTACACCGCCTTCGGACTTACGATGGCGGGGATTAGTTCCAAGGCAGCAAACAAATTGG
>JANYFI010000312.1 GCA_025362765.1 Ferruginibacter sp.
GTCTGGTGTGGCAGGCCGTAAATCAAATCTATATTAATGCTGTTGTATCTATATTTTCTTGCCCAGTCTACCACTTCTTTGGTACGCTCAAAAGATTGTACCCTGTTGATAGCAAACTGCACAACAGGATCAAAATCCTGCACACCAAGACTGATGCGATTAAACCCTACACCAGCAAGACTTTTCAGGTGTTCTTCTGTAGTATAATTAGGGTGAACTTCAATACTGAATTCATGATCGGCTTTTACGATGGCATCTTTTGTGATGCCCGAAATAAGTTGAACGAGGTTGTGTGGGCTGAAAAAAGTAGGCGTTCCTCCGCCCAAATGTATTTCTTTAATTACTGGTGTAGAAGGCAACATAGAACGATATAATTGCCATTCTTTTAACACAGCCGCTATATAAGTATCTTCAACAGCATGATTAACGGTGATGCGTTTGGTACAGGCACAAAAAGTACAAAGGTTTTCACAAAAAGGCAGGTGAATATACACGCAGATTTCGCCGTTTTCGGCAGCGAAGGTTTCTACTACCGATTGTTTCCAGCTTACTTCATTAATGGTAGCAAAATTCCAATAAGGAACAGTGGGATAGCTGGTATACCGCGGCGTGGGCACATCGTATTTTTTTAGTAAAGAAAGTATTGAATCGCTCATGATATTGGGTTTTGGCAGGCTTTCTACCTGCGCTAACTGATAACGTCCTTTTATTATCTTACTGATTTTTTACAAAACCGGGCGTACAATAGTGGCATTACATAGCCCTGCCCATAAAGTAAATCCGGTCGCAAATTACTTTCAAAAACAGACATGCAATGTGATGGAAGTCATATTTAAGTATGCTTTAAAACATACTTAAAAGGCCAATTATTTGCTGCTGGTTTCGCTGCAATTAAATAATAGGTATGTAGAGAGGTATGTTATTTTATCGTATTCTTTTCAACGCCGGTGGTGGTGATGATTACTTTTTTAATCAATCCTTTTTCATCAAAATACATCCTGTCAATACAGGTTTCTCTTGAGTTACCATCCGTTTCCGTCAATGGGCGGCGATGGTATACAATGTACCATTTATCCTGTTCCGGTATTTGTATAACCGAATGATGGCCTGCACCGGTTGCGATGGCCGGGTCCTGCTGCAGTATCTTCCCAATGCGTTTAAATGGACCAAATGGAGATTTTGCGATGGCATAAGCCACGCTGTAATCCGGGCCAGTCCAGCCACCTTCTGACCACATCAGGTAATATTGCCCTTTTCTCATAATCATACAGGCACCTTCTACAAACCCGCCCGGGGTAATATCTTTAAAAATACTGCCGTCTTTAAATGGCAGCAAACCGGTAAAATCATTTTTTAAACGAGCTATGTTACAATGCTTCCAGCCACCGTAAATAATGTAATACCGGCCATCTGTATCTTTAAAAACAAACTGGTCAATGGGCTGGGCTCCGTTGTAAAATTTATCTATCAATGGATGACCAAGGTAATCTTTAAAGGGCCCTTCTGGTTTGTCTGCCACAGCTACACCGATGCCTCCTTTTTCGTTGTTGTTTTGAATATCGTTGGCACCAAAAAACAAATAATATTTTCCCCCTTTGTAAACAATGGCCGGTGCCCATATAGCACGCCTGGCCCACTGTACAGCCGAGGTATCTAAAATACGCTCATGTTTGGTCCAGGTAATTAAGTCAGGCGAAGAAAAGCAATCAAAAAATACCTGCTGATCATACTTTGCCGAAGTGGTAGGATAAATCCAGTACTGTTTGTTAAAAATAACTCCTTCCGGGTCCGCGTACCAACCTGGAAATACGGGGTTGCCACTGGTTGCTTTTTGTTGAGCAGCTGCTGACAGACTTAACAGCAATACGGAATACAGCAGTATTTTTATGTTCATGACTTTGTTATTTATTTAACCGGCAATAAAGATAAATTGAATTGCACCATGATGGACCACGATATTTAATTCGCCGGTAACTATTTAATATTTTGCCTTTTAAAAATATGTTTTTACATTCGAAAGATGAAGTATGCCTGCCTGCCATTGCGTAATTTTGTACGGGATTTTAAACTTACCAACCGCTTAGGCGCTGATTGCTTTGAAGCTACTATTGATTTCATCGCAGGCGGAAAAAATATTAAAATACAAAGCGAGGTACACATCGTTACCAGCTATCCCGATAAATCGGGGATGGTGTATTTACTCACCCGCGAAATTTCGGTGAATGAATTACCTACCATGTTTGATGCTGACCAGGAACTATTTGAGTATATTCCCAACACTAACTTACGAATTGAAGGCACCCATCACAGTGCGGGCAAATACGTTGCTTTCATCAGCCCGTTAAAAACAGCTGCTGTTACCTATTGAAATTTTAACCGGCAACAACAAAAGCCGTGACTACAACGTTTAAAACTTTAGCCCGATAAACGGGATTTGCTGCGTCACGCCTGCCCATTGTAGCTGACTGTAACAATTGAACAAATCTTTACAGATGAAAGGGTTTGCCCTTATTTTTGTAAAAAATTGAATACTATGCAATCAATATTAGTAATACATAATTTGCTGCGCTGGGCAGTAGTGCTATTCGGGGTGTGGACGTTGGTAAACGCCCTTACCGGTTATTTGGGTAAAAGAAGCTTTACCGCCAACGATAACCGCAGCAATCTTTTTTTTATGATCAGTTGCGATATACAGTTGTTGATTGGCCTGATATTATATTTCAACAATGGCTGGTTTGCCCGGTTAAAAGATTTGGGCCATAATATGAAAGATCCCTACACCCGCTTTTTTACTATGGAACATTTAACCATGATGCTGCTGGCATGGGTTCTGGTGCACGTTGGAAGAGCCACTGTAAAAAAAGCCGGTACAGATGCGGCAAAACATAAAAAGATGCTGCTATTTTTTGGCCTCGCAATAATATTGATACTAGCCTCTATTCCATGGCCGTTCAGAGAAGCGATCGCAAGACCCCTGTTTAGAACAAGCTGATAATAATGGATAATTTTTAAATGGATAATTGATAACGAAAGACAGTTCAATGATTTTGCAAACAACCCCGGATTGAAAAAATCATCCATTTTCAATTATTAAATTATCCATTAATGACATCCATTATCCTCTTAAAATTAACAACCCAAAAAAACGATGGCTCCCAAAAAAGCAAAACTCCCCACCATCCTTATCACCAATGATGATGGTATTACGTCGCCGGGCATACGTAACCTGGTAGAGGCCGTAAAAGGTCTTGGCAAAATTGTAGTAGTGGCACCCGATAAGCCACAAAGCGGCATGGGACATGCCATTACCATCGGCCAACCTTTGCGGATGAGCAAGGCGGATATTTTTGAAGGTGTAGAAGCATGGCAAACCAGCGGCACACCCGTAGACTGCGTAAAACTGGCGGTAGATAAGATTTTGCATGGCAAACCCGATCTATGTTTGAGCGGTATTAACCACGGTGCCAACCATTCCATTAATGTTATTTACAGCGGCACCATGAGTGCTGCTATGGAAGCATGTATTGAAAGTATTCCCAGTATTGGTTTTTCTTTAATGAGTTACAATTACGAAGCTGACTTTGCCCCGGCACGGTACTATGTAAGGCAGATTGTGGAATCATTGTTAAAAAAGAAAATGGACAAACACCTGCTGCTCAATGTAAATATTCCCGACGTTCCGCTGGAACTGATAAAAGGGGTAAAATTATGCAGGCAGGCCTATGCCAAGTACGAAGAAGATTTTAAACAGCGCAAAGACCCGCATGGCAAAAATTACTATTGGTTAACGGGCGCCTTTGTAAATTTTGACAAAGGAAAAGATACGGATGTGTGGGCACTCGAAAATAATTATGTGAGCGTAGTACCGGTGATGTTCGATCTTACCAACTATGCTTTAAAAGCTCAGCTTGAAAAAACCTGGAAAATAAAATGATATTTAAAAAAGATAGTTTTTTATTCGGCGCCATCCTGGGGCTGCTTGGACCTGTAGTTGGTTTCGCGATTTTTAAACTGATTAAATACCGCATGTTTTCCCTAACGGAAATGTACCAGTGGATGACTTTAAACCATAATCTCATCACCGCCTGGATCAGCGTGTCTCTTTTTGCCAATGCAGTGTTGTTCACTTTATATGTAAATGCCCGGATAGATAAAACCGCCAAGGGTATTTTTTTAATAACGGTGATTTATGCAATCACCGCATTACTCATTAAATTTTTTGGTTAAAACATTTTCTATGCAACCGCAACCCTGGTTTAAAGATTGGTTTAACTCGCCGTATTACCATCAGCTCTATTTTAACAGGGACGAACAGGAGGCCGCTAAATTTATTGATGCTTTAATACAACACCTGAAACCCCCGCCCGGCGCACATATGCTTGATGTTGCCTGCGGCAAAGGAAGACATGCAGTACACCTTGCTGAAAAGGGATTTGATGTAACCGGCATTGATTTAAGTGAAGACAGTATTAAGGAAGCATTGCGCCACGAATCTGCCAACCTGCATTTTTACCTGCATGACATGCGCCTGCCTTTTCGCATCAATTATTTTGACTACGCCTTTAATTTTTTTACCAGCTTCGGCTATTTTTCTACCCAGCGGGAGCATGATAATGCCATAAGAACCATTGCGCAGGCGCTAAAAAAAGATGGCTGTTTTGTATTGGATTATTTAAATGTGCATTATGCGGAAGACCACCTGGTACACCAGTTTGACAAGGAAATTGAGGGCGTAAATTATTTCATCACCAAGTGGTTTGATGAAACCCATTTTTATAAAAAAATAACTGTGGAAGATGAAGCCCTGCCCGAGCCATTGATTTACCAGGAAAAGGTGGCCAAATTTTCGCCCGGTGATTTTACCGAAATGTTTGCTTACCAGGGTTTACAAATTCAGGAGGTTTTTGGCGATTATAATTTTGGTAAATACGATGTAAAAAAATCTCCACAGCTAATTATGATCGCCCGAAAAATTTAACTGTGCCACGTTGCCGGCGCTTTGGTAAAAGCTCAATAAAGCGCAGTTGTAAAAAGGTGCGATTCCCCCACAGCGGACAAGCTGCCAATGAAGCTCAATTAGGGGCTGGAAGTTTGGTCAAAAAACAGTGAAAGTCTCTTCAAATTACCCCTCTTTAGGGAACCGGGGAACCTCACCTACTTCCCATGATTGTTCACCAGCATCCACCTGGCAGTTTCATACATGGCGCTTGTTAATTCAGACAAATGCTGTTTTACAGAATCGGTTTGACGCTTGTCAAGCAACGGAGCGTCTTTGCGCACCGGTACCAGTTCTTCCTGGCTGATCCACAAATTTTTAAT
>JANYFI010000346.1 GCA_025362765.1 Ferruginibacter sp.
AATACCGAAGATTGACTGCAATTGGCTACCACAGCAGGTTGTATAAAATAGCCCTTACTTAAATTATCGGGCCTGTACTTCCCTTGTTTTCCTTCAGTGAACTGGACGAAGTAATTACAAACGCTAATGATACGCCCTATGGCTTAGCGGCTTATGTTTTCACCAACAATATAAAAACAGCTTTTAATACCGCAGAACAATTGGAATTTGGTATGGTGGGAATAAATGAATGGACACCGCATGGCACAGAACTGCCTTTTGGCGGATGGAAGCAAAGTGGGCAGGGCCACGAAAGTGGTAGTGAAGGATTATATGAATACCTGCAGTTGAAACTGGTAAGCATCGGCGGCATTTAATAGTCGCACAAAAAATGACAGGTATTATTGGAATTAAGAATTATTTAGATCCTGAACGCTTGCCTAATAACTTATAACTCACAACTTATAACTACTAAAAATGCTGGAATACGGTGCTTTGGCTTTGATACCTCCCCTAGTGGTGATTGTGCTGGCGGTAATGCTCAGGAGTTCTTTTGAGCCCCTGCTAATCGGCTGTATGGTTGGCTTTATTATGATTGCTTTTTTTACCCATATCAACTTTTTTAATGCGTTTGTTGATTCGCTGATGAAGATACTTGGCGACAAAGACTCTATTTGGGTAATATTGGTATGTGGTCTATATGGTTCGCTGATAGGCCTGATGGTAAGAAGCGGCGGCACTGCAAGGTTTGGCGAGATGGCGCTAAACCGCATCAAAACAAAAAAAAGTGCGCTCATGTCAACCTGGTTATTATCGCTTACGATTTTTTTAGATGATTATTTAAGTGCGTTGACAGTGGGCCTTAGCATGAAAAAAATTACAGATGCACACAAAGTACCCAGAGAAAAACTGGCTTATATAGTCAATACGACTGCAGCTCCTTTTTGTGTGATCGTACCCATCTCTACCTGGACAATTTTTGTAGGGAAAATTTTGGAAAGTTCAAAAGTAGCTCCGGAAGGTAAAGGCCTGGTAACCTACTGGCACATGATTCCTTTTGTTGTATATGGCTTTGTTTCCGTGCTGCTGATTCCCTTTTTTATTTATGGCTTTTTACCCTGGTTTGGTAAAATGAAGAAGGCAAAAATAAGAACTGAAACAACGGGACAAGTTGCCGGATCTGCCTTTTCAAATACAGCCAGCATTGATATCAGCCCCATGAATGCGTCGAAGGAACCGAAAGTAATTTATTTTATTCTGCCAGTGATAGTATTGCTGGCGGCCACCATATTTTTTGATATCGACGCATTAAAGGGGGTGATTGTAGCGGTAGGTTTTACTTTTTTTTATTACCTGTTTATGAAACTAGGCAGTTTCAGGCAATTAACTGATACCATTTTTTCCGGTTTCAACAGTATGATTTTTGCGCTGGCCATTTTGCTGATGAGTTATATGCTGAAAGATGTAAATGACCAGATGCATTTAACGCAGTATGTATTGAAGGCTGCATCGCCTTATCTTAACAAACAACTACTGCCCTTTATCGTTTTTTTATCTATGTCAATTATCTCCGTTACTACAAGTGCTTCCTGGGGTTTGTATGCGGTGGCTATTCCGCTGATAATTCCGCTGGCACAGCACTTCGACAGCAATGTATTGCTCAATATCGGGGCCATCGTTAGCGCAGGCGCCGCAGGTAGCAATGCCTGTTTATATTCTGACTGCAATGTACTAACATCACAAAGTACCGAATGCAATAATCTCGATCACGGCTTGTCGCAACTGCCCTATGCAGGCATCGCCTTTGCAATTTCATGCATTATTTATATTATTCTGGGCTACACTATTACTTAAAAATGACATCAACCTTTACACCATATTACCAGCAGTTACAACCGGGCATGGCAGTGCAGCAAATGCAGGCGCAGCATGCGGTGCAGCTGGGAAATTTACAGAAAATTGTATTCCCAACCCTGGCGGCTGATGAATGGATAAGGGCAGAACAATTTTTGTATCACCTGACAATTTTTCCAGAAGGGCAATTTGTAGTAACCGACAATGAACGGGTGATTGGTATGACCTCCTGCGTTCGGGCCAATTTCTCCAGCGATCACCATACCTTTAAGGAAATAAGTGCCGGAGGCTGGTTTACAAGCCACGATCCGCTAGGCGACTGGTTGTATGGCATGGATATGGGTATACACCCTGATTACCGGGGCCGGGGCCTTGCCCGGCAATTGTACAGGGCAAGGCATTATGTAGCTAAGCAGGCGGCCCTTAAAGGCCAGTACACTGTAGGCATGCTGAATGGCTACGGAGCTGTTGCCGGGGCAATGTCCGCCGAACAATATTTTGATGAATTAAAAAAAGGTTTCAGAACAGACCCCACCCTCAGCGCCCAAATGAAAGTTGGTTTTGAACCCGTATGTTTGGTACCGGATTATTTAAATGACCCTGCATGCCACAACTATGGTGTGTTAATAAAAATTGACATTGATAAAATAATATAGTAATGGTAATTCAGTCTTGTACTACAGAAAAAGATATTTTAAATTGCAGGGAAGTGCTGCACGCCCTAAGACCTCATTTAATAGCAGAAGATTTTTTACCGATGGTGCAGGAAATGATGACAGAAGGATATCAACTG
>JANYFI010000378.1 GCA_025362765.1 Ferruginibacter sp.
AAAAAGAGTAACTCCTGCAATGTTTTTAAGCGCATTTTTCTTCAGCTCGTAAGAGAGACTGATGTTTTTCAGTCTTACAAAACTTGCATCTTCAATAAAACGGGATGATTGAGAATAGGAATTGCCTGGAGTAGAACTAAACGCGGGAATATCTGAAGTTTCGTTTTTACCGGGGATGTACCTGTTTTTTATATCGGAGAACAATACCTCTTTTGCATCCGTACTTCCCAGCATGCCGAAAGCATAGGAATAGTTTAATTTATCCAATCCAAACATACCAGTAAAGAAGATATTAAGTGTAAATGCTTTATAAGTGAACGTATTGCTCCATCCTAAAGTAGTTGTGGGCAAGGCATGCCCAATAATCTGGTAATCACCATCATTGATAACACCATCGCCATTAGTATCAGCATAACGGGCATCACCCGGTTTAAGGTTATATGCTGTAGCCTGATCCACATCCTTAGGTTTATAAGTACCCATATATTTATATCCGAAGAAGGAGCCTATTGGCTGACCTGGTTGAAGTATGAATTGATCATACCGGATATCAGTCCGCTGTTCGCCAAGGCTAAGCAGTTTATTATGCAGGAAAGAAACAGTCACCGAGCTGTTCCAGGTAAAACTCTTACCTCTAAAGGCATTTACCCCCATGTTAAATTCCCATCCTTTATTTTGCATATCACCCACATTGGATAAGATGGAATAGCCGCCAAGGTAGCCAGGCACTGGCTGACTTAACAGAAGATTACGGGTTTTTTTTGTAAAATAATCTGCAGAGAATGTAAGTACTCCGTGAAGTAACTCCATATCCAATCCAACATTCACCTGTTCTGTTGTTTCCCATTTCAGCGCAGGATTGCCTGGATTACCTAAGGCGATTCCCGAAACAATAGAACCCGATGTATTGAAAATGGCTCCTGCATCATCAATATTGGTGGTATAAGTTGACAGTGTGCCATAAGGACTAATACCCTGGTTGCCTGTTAGCCCCCAGCTACCTCTAAGTTTTAAATTTTGGAACACATTCATTTGTTGGACAAAAGCTTCTTCTGACAATTTCCAGCCAACTGCAACAGAAGGAAATACACTGTATTTGTTATCGCCCTGGAACTTTGACGAACCATCACGGCGCAATGAACCTGACAGCAGGTATTTATCTTTATATGCATAGTTCACTCTGCCCAACAGCGACAATAAGCCCCATTCACTGTATCCTGAACCAACCTGGGAAGAACTGGAAAGAGCCAGGTTGTTGTAAGACTGATCAGGATATATAAGCCCGTTAACACCAACATTAAAACCAGATCCGATGAATTTCTGTGTTTCAAAAACACCTGTAACTTCAAGGCTATGTACCTTATTAAAAACCTTTTTGTAGGTAAGATTATTGGTATTCTGTAACAATATATTTTCTCCTGAACTACGTGCTGCCGACGGGTTATTATTGGTGATTGCAGCCCCGGAAAAATACTTGCCCTGTATGTTGTTATAATCAACACCTACCTGCACATCAAGGGTAAGGGATGGAAAAATCCTGTAGCGAAGTCCCATTAAGCTATTCAGATTGGTTCTTTCATCCCGGGCATCTAATTCTTTTGTTATGGCAACGGGATTGTAGAATATGGAGCTGGTAGGATCTTGAAGTATATAATTGCCATCGGCATCATATACCGGTGTTGTGGGTGCCCAGGCAAGTGCCTGCCCCAAAGCACTGGTTCTTGCTCCAGTACCACTGGTATTGTGGTTTTCCCGCCTTGTTGCACCAAAATTAAACCGAAGAGACAAATTATTTGAAATCTGCGAAGTAATATTGGATCGGATCGCATAGCGTTTAAAATCTGAGTTTTGTATTATCCCATTCTGGTCGAAATAATTCCCGTTAATGCGGTAGCTTGTTTTATCTGATCCGCCTGAAAATCCCAGTTGATATTCCTGTCCAAATCCATTTCTGAATATTTCATCCTGCCAATCTGTACCTCCGTTCTTTTTAAAGTCCTGAATTTGTTCATTAGTAAACCTGGGCACATATGTGGATCCTACGGGCGTAAGTGCAAGTGCACGTTCGTTTACCACCGTCGCAAAATCCCCGGCATTCATAACATCATATTTGCCGATCACTTTTGAAGAAGAAAGCCTGGTCATAAAATCAACCTGCATATCACCTTTCTTACCTGTTTTAGTAGTAACAATGATAACGCCGTTAGCACCGCGGCTTCCATAAATTGCGGTTGATGATGCATCTTTTAAAACAACAATATTTGCTATATCTTCTGCATTAATATTATTGAAGTCGGCGCCAATAAATCCATCTACCACATACAACGGGCTATTGTCGCCTGTTAGTGAATTGGCACCACGAATTCTTATCCGTACATCGCCGCCTGGAGAACCAGAGGTATTTGTTACCTGAACACCGGCAGCTCTTCCCTGTAGCGCCTGATCCAATCGTGTTACGGGTTGGTTTTCAAAATCTTTGCTGGTAACATTAGATAATGAACCCGTCAGGTCGTTTTTTTTCTGCGTACCGTATCCTATCACTATTACAGCATTCGCTTTATCCTCATCTAATGTAAGGTTAATGTTTAAGGTTTCCCCGCTTTTAACGGAAATTTCCCTTGTTACATAGCCAACGAATGAAACAATTAGCACACCTCCTTCTGAAGGAACCTGCACACTAAAATTTCCATTTCTGTCGGCCTTGGTACCCTTATTGGTTCCTTTAA
Source organism: Ferruginibacter sp. (assembly GCA_025362765.1). GTDB lineage: Bacteria > Bacteroidota > Bacteroidia > Chitinophagales > Chitinophagaceae > Ferruginibacter. Next base: position 2,727 of record JANYFI010000378.1, read on the forward strand.
GTTTTATGGTAGCATCGGGTAAAGGTTTACCCTCATCATCCCTGACAGCACCTGTTATTTCTAAAGGAGGAGGCATGTCGGTTAAATTAGCATTACTTCCGGTTTCTTTTAAATTTACAATGATTATTTTGTTGGTGATAGCATATTGCAGGGATTGGTTCTTAAAACAGATATCCAATACCTCATCAAGTGTGGCATCAATAACATTAATGCTTACAGGCTTTGCTTTTTTTATAATATCCTGCTCATAAAAAAAGAGGTAGCCACTTTGAACATGTATTTTTCGTAAAACCTTTTCCAGCGGCATGTTCTTTTCTGAAAGGGTGAGCTTTTGTGCTACCCCACGGGCACTTACGTGCATAAAGGCAACAAATAATAAAAAGGCGGTAATCTTCATGATCCGCAGTGTTTGGCTGTTTGCAAATTTTTTCTTGCAGACAGGTGTGGTGAGTAAAGGAATACAAAGAACTTTAAAATACATAACTTTGATTTTTAGGTTAATAAATAAACAGTCTAGCCTGATTGTATATAAAAGGTTAACCTGAAAATATTACCGGGAAGTGGCTCAAACACTTCCCGTTTTTTTAACGGCCAACCCAACGAAAACTATTGTATGTTTTTATTTAATTTCATTTTTTATTTATGGCATCACAATAAGCTTGTTTCCTTCAAGCCTGAAATGTATTTTGCTCAACTCAAGCACTTTTAATACTTCAGAAAGCTTCAGGCTGCGAAACACTTCTCCGGCATACAGCCGTTTTGGAATTTCTCCTTCGTAACTTACTTCAAGGTCGTACCATCTTTCCAGTTGCCGCATAATGTAAGGAAGATCAGCACCGTTAAAATAGAATAACCCATTCTTCCAGGCTACAGCTCCTTCAGTGTCAACGGTGTTTACGGTACCTAAACCTCCATTAACAGACGACGACACCTCCTGCCCGGGCGCAAGCATTGCATAAGAAATTCCCTTTATAACTTTTACAGATCCTTCCAGCAAGGTGGTTTTGACAGCAGGTTCTTCTTCAAATGCATTCACATTAAAATGGGTACCCGTTACCTGAATTTCGGTACTAAGCGCCTCCACCTTAAAAGGCATTTCTTTATTATGCGCCACTTCAAAGTAAGCTTCCCCCTCCAGTTTTACCTTTCGTTCATCCCCCTGGAAAGTAACCGGATAAGTAAGAGATGAAGACGCATTCAACCATACCCTGGTGCCATCCGGCAATGTTAATTTAAACTGGCCTCCCTTCGGTGT
>JANYFI010000399.1 GCA_025362765.1 Ferruginibacter sp.
GATACCCAGGCGAACTTGATAAAAGTGTACAAAAGACCAACAATGCCCAATGCAGGAACTACGTAAAACAATTTGTCCATAATAATGTAGATTGTTAAAATTTGGAGGGCAAAAATAGGGTAATTGCGTCAAAACAGCTAAAAATCACCATTTGTTGAAAAGTAATGCTGTTCGGTAAAAGCATTGTCGATTCCTTTAGCAACTGTTGATTCTGCTGCTAATGTCATAGAATAGCCCATGGGCCACTATTTCAACTTTTGCTACGAAGGGAATTTATATTCAATCCTACATGAGTAAATATAAAATTGCAATTAACAACCGGCTAACAATCGGTTATGGTAATAGAGGTAAATTTGAAGTACAATTAAAAAATAAAAATATAAATTATGAAAAAGTTACTGATTGCCTTTTGTATGATGATAGGTTTTGCCGGGGTTGCCACGGCGCAAACTACTGCTGCAAAACCTGCTACAACAAAAACTGCCGACTTGAAAGTGGTAAAAAAAGATGCCCCTGCCAAAGTAGTTAAAATGGATAAAACCAAACCAGTAGCAGCATCTGGTTTAAAAGCAGACGGAACACCTGACATGCGTTTGAAAGAAAATAAAGCTAAAGCAAAAACAGCTACTGTTGCAGGACCAACTAAAAAAGACGGAACTGCCGATATGCGTTTTAAAGCAAACAAAAAGAAAAACTAAAAGTACCAGGATTTTACAGAGACACCAGCTAACTGCTGGTGTTTTTTATTTGCAGGAAGGCTGCCCCCAGGTGATCAATAAGATCACTTGCTATCAATGCCTCCTGTGATAGTTGTTGAGCGGCGATATCTCCTGCCAATCCGTGAAGGTAAACACCCAATATACAAGCTTCCCGTTGACGATATTCCTGTGCAAGCAAACCGCATAAAATACCAGTTAATGTATCGCCCATACCGGCTGTGGCCATCCCGGCATTGCCAGTGGTATTAAAATAATGGATACCCTCCGGGCAGGCTATTAATGTATAGTGTCCCTTTAAAATAATATAACATCCTAGTTCGCTTGCTTTTTCCACCGCCAGTTTCATCCTTTCGAAATCGTTGGCCGTTTTGCCAAAAAGCTGGTCAAACTCTCCTGTATGCGGTGTAAGAATGGCCGGATTTTTTTTTCGTTTCGGCAACAGTTCTGCCAGGTCTTTAAGCAGCGATAATGCCGTAGCATCAATTACCAATGGCTTGTCCCAGGAGACCAATAATTTTTTAAGCAGTTGTTTATTAGCGGAAGATTTTTCCAAACCAGGTCCAATGGCTGCGGCAGATTTTTTTAGCCAGCTAATTGTCGTGTCTTTTTCTGAACTGGTTATGGCTTCTGGCAATGCAGTATGAATAATTGCTTCGCAACCTGGTGCTACCTGGATAGTTACCAAACCTGCACCGCTTCTTATACAACCCTTACTACAAAGCACCGCGGCCCCCATCATATTTTTACTGCCCGCGTACAACAGGGCATGGCCAAAAGTATACTTATGTGCAAAGGGATTTCGGGGATTATAAATTTGAGCAATCGTTTTCGCATCAACGGTCTCGAAAGCTGCGATGGTGTCGTGGTAATATTTTTTTTCAAGGTCTATTGGCAACACATGAACTTCGCCGGTGTAGCCCGCATTTTCTGCTAAAAAAAAAGCCAGTTTGTTGGTTTCAAAGGTTAGAGTATGTGTGGCTTTAATGATTGCCCCGCTATCAATGTACTTATCCGGCGCCAGGCCTGATGGCATATCAATACTTATAATACAGTTATTTTGTTCGTTGATATGTTTAACCAACTTCGCTGCGGTATGTTGAAGCGGCCTGTCAACACCGGTGCCAAATAAGGCATCTACTATTACGGTATTTGTTGTAACGACAGAAAAATCTTTTGCTGACCGGATATAATTGATCTCAATTTTTAATTTGGATAAACGACTAAGGTTAGGAATAAATCCTTCACTTCGCTTTTCGCTATCTAGTATATGAAGGGATACCTGGTATTTTACTTTATGCAGCAACCTGGCAATCGCCAGGCCGTCTCCGCCATTGTTACCAGTACCACAAAACACCACTATTTTTTTTGATACCGGGATATTTTTTTTCATCCAGTTAACACAGGCTGTGGCTGCTCTCTCCATCAGTTGGGTGCTGGTGATGCGCTCCTGCTGAATGGTGTACCTATCCCAATCCTTTATTTGTCCGGCAGAAAATATTTTCATGCGGTAAATTTAATCCATCAAAACGGGTTGCTGAGCACACAATGGTGTATTAATTTGTAAGCAGCTATTTTAAATTGCCTTTAGTGGTACAATCATTTTGTTGTTATGTAATCTTTATAGAATCCCCTGAAATGTTCTGGCAGCATGTTGAAATGCCAATCCTTTGCCAAGTGTATATCTTGAAATGATTTCGGATGTTCGTCAAAAATCACAACATCGGCTGCTTCCGTGGTTGGTGTGTACAAGAAGTCGACATACTCTCCAAGGTCGGTGTCCCACCGACCTGTAGGACAATGAATGATTTAACAAAGAAAAAATGAGTTGAATTTAA
>JANYFI010000405.1 GCA_025362765.1 Ferruginibacter sp.
CCGTGATGCTATTGAGCAAATAAAAAAATTACAAAAAGACGGATTGAGTGAAGATGCAGCCAAAGAGGCTGAAGCCGACATACAGGAAAAAACCAATCGGTATATTGTCCTGATTGAAAAACACCTGGAAGCCAAGGAAAAGGAAATTATGGTAGTTTAACTCAACGGTTAAAATAGTCAAATGACGAATGGGAAATTGCCTGTTCGTCATTTTTTATGATAGCACTATTTACAAAAAACGGGCAGTATTGTTATTTCCGTCAGTTGCCGTTCAGCCAATTTAAACGCATAGCAATACGATCCGTTGGTAACAACCACATAAGGCACCTGTAGGTTGATATTATAACGAAGCGCCTGGTTAAGTACGCTGTTGTTCAATGCTACGTTCATTTCTTTGCACTCCACCAGCATCCAGGGTTGGGAATGTTTATCATATACAACTATGTCAAACCGCTTTTTTACATCATTCAAAAAAATTTCTTTTTCCACTGCCATCAGCGCCGCAGGATATTTTTCTACCAGTATTAAATATTGTAAAAAATTTTGCCTCACCCATTCTTCCGGAGTCAGTAGCACCCACTGTTTGCGCACTTCATCAAATATCATTTCTTTGCCCGCCTGCTGTTTAATTTTAGCCTTGTAATCGGGGTATACTATCTTTATCATCAGTGGTAAAAAATATATTCTGTACTTTTATCAATGGCAAATAAACGAATAAACAAATAAAATAAACAATGAAGACAAAAGAAGACATCGTGGAAAACTGGTTGCCCCGTTACACAGGCGAAAAGCTGGAAAACTTCGGCCAATATATATTACTCACCAATTTTTCTAATTATGTTAACATGTTTGCCGAATGGAATAAGGTAAAAATCGTAGGAGCGGATCGTCCGATGCAATGCGCCACGGCGAATAATATCACCATCATTAATTTTGGAATGGGCAGTCCTACAGCCGCCACTATAATGGATTTACTTACTGCCATACAACCCAAGGCTGTATTGTTTTTAGGCAAATGCGGCGGTTTAAAAAAGCGAAATAAAATCGGCGACCTAATTTTACCGATCGCGGCATTAAGAGGCGAAGGTACCAGCAATGATTATTTTCCACCGGAAGTGCCGGCATTGCCGGCGTTTATGTTACAAAAAGCGATATCCACTACCATCAGGGATTATGCCTGCGATTACTGGACAGGCACCGTATACACTACCAACCGAAGGGTTTGGGAGCATGATGAAGTGTTTAAAGAATACCTGCAAAAAGTGAGGGCTTATGCCATTGACATGGAAACTGCCACCATTTTTATTGTTGGATTTTACAACAAAATATCCACGGGCGCCTTGTTGCTTGTGAGCGACAGCCCCATGGTACCGGAGGGAGTAAAGACGGAAGACAGTGATAAAAAAGTTACCTCAGAATATGTAGAACGCCATTTAAAAATTGGTATCGATTCTTTAAAGCAATTAATGAATAACGGGCTTACCGTGCGACACCTTCAGTTTTAAAATTGAGGAAATTTTATGTCCATTCAAAAAAGTCAGTTAGGCAGATTTAGAAAACTAAATGAATATTTCAGAAATACTTTGCATCCATTGACTTTGGATGAACTGACTGAAAAACTCATAGAAGACTTAGGCCTGGACTCTCTCACCAGTCGTACTGTTCAAGCAGATATAAAATATCTTAAGGATTATTATGATGCCAAGTTTAAAAAAATAAAGAAAGGAAACAAAACGACCTGGTTATACAAAGAAGCAAACTTTTCTATAGACGATCTTCCAATTGATGAAGGAGAAGTAACGCTTTTGAAAGAAGCTGTGGAAATAATATCAGCTTTAAAGGCATTTCCTATCACAAAAGATCTGCAAGAAGTAGTTTCAAAACTGGAGCAGAGAGGCAATTTGCTATTAGCGCCTGTAAATAAAATCATACAATTTGAGACCAATGAACTTACCAAAGGGAGAGAGCATTTGGTAAACATTTATTTAGCTGCAAAAGAAGGGACTGTTTTACAAATAACCTATCAAAAATTTATTTCAGATGCTAAACGTGAGTTTTTAATTCATCCTTATTTGCTAAAAGAATACAGGGACCGCTGGTATGTTGTATGCCTGATAGATGGCAAAAATGATATTACTACATTTGCTTTAGATCGCATCATTAAGATAAAAAATTCATCAAAATTATATAAGCCCAATACGTATTTTGATCCTGAAAAATATTTTGATAATGTAATTGGCATTAACAGAAAGAAAGAAGACAAGCCTGTAAAAATTAAAATTAAAGTGAAAGAAAAACAGGCCGATGAATTTGCTATTAAATGGACGCTGACAGAGGAGGAGGAAGCCGAGGTATTAGCACATGCTCAATTAAATGATAAAGTGATACGTAAGTTTGCCAGGCAATTCAACACACATCCTGCAATAATTATTGGAAGGCTGCAACACAAAAAATTAATACCGTATTCCTTAGGCAGAGAATATTTTGAGCAGGTAATTTTTGAATAAGAAGCG
>JANYFI010000442.1 GCA_025362765.1 Ferruginibacter sp.
CAAAAAAAATCGGTGGCTGATAAAAATGGCCGGTTAAAAATTGCGGAAGAAATGGAGTTTTCTGTTCAAAAAGAATTATTGAATAAATGGTATCCGCGATGCATTGACAGTTTGTATGGCGGATTCATCACCACCTATACACATGATTTTAAGCGGGTGGGCCCTCAGGATAAATTTATTGGGTATACCAGCATTTGAAAAGAGATGGCAGCATTGTAAAAAGAGATGCCGCCACACCGGCTACTTCAGACCTGGGCTACAGGCAACAATGGCAGTATATTAAAACTTACCTGATTGATCACGTGTATGGTGATTGGTACGAGGAGGGACTGGATAAAGAACCACAAAGAAAAACCGCTTTAAAAGGACATATATGGAAAGGGAACTATCATAATTTCAGGGCATTGGAAAACTGTATTGAGCGACTAAACAACGGGGGCGCCGGGGAATAATAGCATAGTTCACTTTGATGTTCGTATTTTCCAGTATTAGTTTTCAATTTATCTAACAAAACAATAAAGCTATTGTATGAAACTTGAATTTAAAAGGATCGCCATTGGAACATCTCTTTTGTTTTTTGTGTTAACTGCATTTACAGTCCCGAAAAGAATCCCAACACAGTTACCTGCAACCGAATTGCATCCCTACGGGCGATACCTCATTAACAAAGAAAACCATCTTGAACTGATCAGTTCCGGCGTACATTTTGGATTTAGTTTTGAAGGTAAGTATTGCCAGATTGTCGCATCGCTTACAAGTACACAAGACCATAATTACCTGCAATATGAACTGGATGGTGTTTATCAAAAGCGGATCAAAATATCTAAAAACTCACATGAACCAATTGTAATTTCCGCTGGTGATGAAGGCAAACATACGGTGTGGATTTATAAGGCTACCGAGGCGCATACGGGCGCAATAGTGATAGAAAAAATAATCGGGGAAAATGTAAAAGCCATCAAAACAAAACCGGCACCACTGATTGAATTTATTGGTAATAGCATTACCTGCGGTGCCATGGCCGATACGTCAGACTCTCCTTGTGGTACCGGCGAATACCATGATCACCACAATGCTTATTACGCTTACGGACCAAGGGTAGCCAAGGAATTAAAAAGCAATTTTATGTTAAGTAGCGTAAGTGGCATTGGGGTTTATCGTAATTGGAACAGTGATGCACCAGTAATGCCGCAGGTGTATGAGAAAGCAGATTTTCAGGAAGGTAATCCGGCCTTGTGGGATTTTAAAATGTACACTCCAAAAATAGTGAGCATAGCATTGGGCACAAATGATTTTAGCAACGGAGATGGAATAAGAAAAAGATTGCCGTTTGACAGTGCTGTTTTTGTAACCAGCTACATCAAATTTGTGCAGTTGGTAAAATCAAAATACCCGGTAGCGCAAATAGCATTGCTCAGCAGCCCGATGGTAAATGGCAACAATAGAGGACTGTTGCAAAATTGCCTTACGGCAGTCCAAAAAAATATAAATGAGTTGTATCCTGCGGATAAAAGAGTCGCCTTGTTTTTTTTCGAGCCAATGCAGGCAACTGGTTGCGGCGGCCATCCGTCTGTAGCGGAGCATGCGGTGATGGCAGAAGAACTGGTTCCTTTTTTTAAAAAATTATTGAAAAGTTGATGGCGATTCATTCTTCAACCTGGTACTGTAAGAACATGCGGCAATATTATTTAAGCGATTGTAAATACTGAAGGCTTAGTGGAATTTGCTCAACTGAAATGGGTGACTCATCTTCTATAAAATAGTATTGTATACCTAATTTTTTAGCTTCTTTCATAATGGCGGCAATACCAACATCACCCTGGCCCAACACTACATTGGTTTCATCTGCGGCGTGTCCTTCCTGGTTTCCTTCGGTGCCTGGTTTACGGTCTTTTAAATGAAGTAATAAAAAGCGCTTGGGATATTTTTTGAGCAATGCTACCGGATCTTGACCCGGGTGTTTTACCCAAAATACATCCATCTCAAAATTTACATAGCGGGCATCTGTATTTTTTACCAAGTAATCGAACAGGGTGCCATTTTTATAAGACCCAAATTCATATCCGTGTGGATGGTAGCAAAATTGCAGTCCATTTTCCTTTAGTATTTTTCCCGCTGTATTAAAAACAGCGATGGCCTTTTTTACATCATCCATTGTAAATCCATCTGTATGCGGTACCCACGCACACATGATAAATTTGCTGCCAAAAGCTTTTGCATTGTCTGCTACGGCCTGCGGATTATTTTGGAGTTCCTCAAAACTGGCGCCATAGCTAATCATTTGCAGGTTGTTTTGCTGTAGCATTTTTTTATATTCATCCACAGGTAAACCGTAGGTACCGCCACCT
>JANYFI010000461.1 GCA_025362765.1 Ferruginibacter sp.
CTTATATCAATATGGGTTCCTTCTGTGAGGGCTGCATGTTCGGTAAATATTTCTGCGGCGGTTTTATAATCAAAACCCTTAAACCCCATCTTTTGTGCAAAGCGGCAAATGATGGCAGCATCAGGCAACGCTTCGCCGGGCGCATCTGTAATCTTATCCAGGTGCGAAATGTAACGACCCGCATTTGTCATCGTTCCTTCTTTTTCTGCCCAGGCGGCAGCTGGTAATACCACATCGGCATAGGGCATTGTTTCTACTGAATTGCTGATATCCTGCACCACCACAAATTTCGCTTTCTTTAAGCCCTGCTCAGCGAGGCGAACATCCGGCAAACTAATTAAAGGATTGGTGCATAAAATCCAGATGGCTTTTAACTTTCCATCATTTAACGCAGTAAACATTTCCGTAGCCGTTAAACCTAGTTTGGATTGAATGGTGCCTAATGGTATTTGCCAAAATTTTTCTACTTCATTCCTGTCTGTTTCACTTGCCAAATTCCTGTGTGCAGGTAAAAATTTGATAAACCACCCACTTCACGTCCGCCCATTGCATTGGGCTGACCTGTCAATGAAAACGGGCCTGCACCCGGCTTTCCGATCTGGCCCGTAATTAAATTTAAATTAATTAATGATAAATTTTTATTCACGCCCACTACGCTTTGATTTAATCCCATCGTCCACATTGTGATGAAGCCTTTCGCATTTCCGATAAAACCTGCAGCCTGCCGGATAGCATTTACTTCCACCCCGCAAATAGCCGCAGCTTCTTCCATCGTTCTTTCAAAAACAATTTTCCTGTAGGCATCAAAACCATTTGTATGATCAGTTATAAAATCAAAACTCACCTGATCTGTTTCAATCAAACAACGGCCAATGGCATGGTGTAGCGTAATATCCGTTCCGGGATTTAGCTGCAGGTGAACATTGGCAATGGAACAGGTTTGTGTTTTGCGGGGATCGCTTACAATAATTTTTAAGTTCGGATTTTTTTCTCTTGCAGCTTCCACCCTTCGCCATAAAATTGGATGGCACCAGGCGGGGTTAGCACCGGCAACAAAAATAACATCGCACAATTCAATGTCATCGTAACTCACCGGCACGCTGTCTTCTCCCAAACTCATTTTATACCCCATCACCGCACTGCTCATGCAAAGGCGGCTGTTTGTATCAATATTATTGCTGCCAATAAAACCCTTCATGAGTTTATTTACCACATAATATTCCTCCGTTAAACACTGGCCAGAGGCGTAAAAAGCTACCGCATCGGGGCCGTATTTATCAATGATGGTTTTAAAAACGGCCGCGGTTCTTTCAAGGGCAATATCCCACGAAACCCTTTGTCTTGGCTGGTTTCGGCTATAGCGCATTTCGGGATACAACAAGCGGTCACTTTGATCCATCACTGTGTAATGCAGGTTCATGCCCTTGCTGCATAACATGCCTTTGTTTACCGGGTGATCTTTATCGCCTTCCACCTGCACACGCCCCTTTGGATCTTTGCTAATAACAATACCACATCCCACACCACAGTAGCAACAGGTGGTTTTACCCATTGCCGGAAGCGCAGCCCCTGCGCCTTCAAGAGAATCGCCTTCTCCTACGGGGCGCAAAATAATTTTAGCGGTATTATTATTTGTATTAGTCAAATTATTTGTACTAATTTATTTACTTAACTTTTGAATTACTATTTAACTTCATGGGCAGCCTGTCCACCGCGGTGGATCGCACTCTTGTGCAGTAAACCTTTTCTGAACTTGTCTATGTTGAAGCAGCTTTTAAATGTCTGCACTTTACAAATAGCATTTTGGTCAAATCATTAATAACACAATTATTTACATTTTCGTCTGTACATTACAGTAACAATTCTAAAAAAATCAGCCGTCAAGAAATCAGACATCAGCCATTATTTATATCGTCTGTAATTCGGCTGCACTAACCGCCGCTGCTTTCTCAGTAACTGCAAATTTGGTTACCATCACAATTAATGAAACACCAATTACTGCGTAGCCGATGTATTGAAAAGCTTCCAGGTAAGTAATGGTTGTTGACTTAAATAAAAAGCCAAACAACATGCCACCCACGTTACCACCGGCGCCTACGATACCACTTACCATCCCAACATTTTTTTCATTCACAAACGGCGTAATAGCATAAGTTGTACCGTTGGCCATTTTTAAAAACAAGGCAAACGAAATCATGGAAACAATGGCCATTGGTAATGAACCGGCATGAGCAAATAAAATGATGCCGCAACCCTCCATTAACAACATCACTGCCAGTAAAATTCCTTTGCCTCGCATGCCATATTTTTTACCCACTTTGTCTGCCGAAATACCCCCCAATGCCCTGGCGAAAATATTCATAAAACCAAAGGCGCCTGCCCAAAAACCGGCGGAACCCTGGCTCAATTTAAACGTATCAGTAAAATGTAAAGCAGCCACACCATCGAAGGTTATTTCCATACCAAAGCACATAGCGTACGCCAGGGCCAGGCTCCATACACGCCAGTCAGCAAGAATGCTCCAGTCTGTTTTGCCCGATACTTTTTTTATGCGGTTAATCTCATCATAATTTCCCTGTGGTGTATCTTTTGTAAACTTAAAATATACAAACGCCATTATCAATAACATTACTCCTGGTATAATCATTGCATACCGCCATGCTTCCCCCTTGGTATAGCCAAAAGCCACGATGGTAGCGAATATTACCGGCATCAGCATATTGGTAACGCCGCCACCCAAATTACCCCAGCCTCCTGCCACTGCATTGGCGGTACCCTTAATATTGTTTGCAAACATCACAGAAGTATGAAACTGCGTTACAACAAAAGAAGCGCCTATAACACCGATGGCTAAACGAAATAATAAAAAGGAAGTGTAACTGTGCGCCAGGCCAACCAGCATCACTGGAAAGGCGCCTATCAATAATAACGCGGTACAGGTTTTTCTTGGTCCCCAGCTATCGCACAATTTACCAATTAGCAAGCGGGCAAAAATAGTGGCCGATACCGCAGCGATAATTGTGTTACCTACCTGCGCTTTTGTTAAGCCTAAATCAACCCGGATTGTAGGCATCAGTGGCGCCAGCCCAAACCATCCAAAAAAACAGGCGAAAAAAGTTAGCCAGGTAATGTGAAAGGTGCGCATTTGAATACCCTTAAAACTGAGCACATTTAATTTGGTAAGTGGTTGGTTATTGATGATGGTTGACATGTATAAATTTTTTAAAGATGAATATTTTTATCTCCCGTTCGCTTCTATAATTGCGCTCTACTTAAACAGGAATTCAGGTTTAATGGTAATCATCAGGTAACTCCAGGTACCGGTAAGACTGGCCGTACCTGGTATTATATTTTTGGCATACTCCATACTTTTTGAAGCGGCCATTAAACTAAATCCGTATTCCAATGTGGTAACCTTATTTAATGCATACGTAGTTACCAAATCGAACTCGCTGCCCAGGTATTTATTGATGGCTGCACCACTGGTATTTTTCTGATTTTTCGCCAATGCGAAATAATGATAATCCAATGCGGCGGTAAAGCGTTTGGCAGTGGAAGTATATTTTATCTTTGTAAAAGGATTGCTCAGGCCGCCAGTTGGTGAACCTGTGCCCACATAAAAATAATCCATGCCGCCCCCAAATTTATGTGGCGTTCCATATAAGGGATCAAACCGGTGATTGGTAGTGGAGGCTGAAAAAGCATCATTGCCTGAAACATAGTCCCATCCTGCTGTGTAAGTGAATTTATTTTTGGTATAGGCAAGGGACAGCGTTGAAGTATAGGCACTTAATTTTTGAGCATCTCTGTCTTTACCTGCCTGGTAATAAAAGCCTGCGGTTAAAGCGAACAATTTCTTCTTATCTAAAAGGCTGTTTAATAAAATACCTGTTGTAACCCTGCTGTTAACCCCCTTTTGGTTGAAGCGCCTTCCATAAATATAACCGGTATCTGAACCTGCTATATTTTTTACCGAGTCGTTGATATATTTTCCAAATTGATCTGCCAGCACCAGCCCGGTAATTGTTGTTTTGTTGAAGGTTTTAGCAACATATAAAAATTGAAGGGCCTTATAATCCTGGTACAATCCGTTGGTAGATGGCATTACCTGTAACGCAGGTGAACCGGTTTTTGAACTTAACCCCGACGCGTTGCTCAATGGAATAAAAGCATTGGGCGTTGCCGCCAGGTTACCACGGCTATCCTTTACATAAGGAGATACATTTGCCGGTGTATAAAAAGTGCCGTTGTAATTAAACGCATCTGTATTTTGATTGAATGCGACCCCGAGGTCAGCCCGCCATCCTTTGTTGAGTAATTTAAAAACAATGGCGTCATGCCTGCGTGCAGATTGGGCCCAGTCAAGGTTACCCAGTAAACGGCTGTCATCATACAACAATTCCTGGCGGCCGATTTTTACACCAAAATAATCTACCGCGGATTTTTTAAAGGAAGTATCTTTTTTATTAGCCAGCGAAATTTCAGCCCAGGCCTCATGCACACCTAGTTTACTGCCATCGGCATTGCTGATGGTAGATGCATCTTGTCCCCACACCCTGATATCCTGCAATGATGTTTGAAAAACAATATGGTTCATCTTATAATTGAAGGTGAGCCTGCTTCTTTGCGATGTAAAAAATGCAGCACTGCCTGTGGCTGGTTTTAATGTGCCGACACCATCTCTATACTCTGTTCTGGTTCTTATTTGACCCGTGAGTGTCAGCTGCGCTTTTACAGGTTGCAGCAGACACACAAAAAGTACTGCACCCAATAATTGTCTGATAATTTTTTTCATGTTAATTTCGATTTGATTTTAAAGGTGATCACTTGCCTTTCCAAATTAGGGCCCGGCCAGACTCCACTCTGCCGGGTCCACTTTTTTTGTATTGTTTCTAAAGAAACAATAGACTCATTTTTCTTTCTCTTTGTATTTTTTCATGACAGGATAAAAATTTAAAGGATGAAAAAATGATGTATCAATAGTCATACAGCAAATCAAAGTTGAGATACCCCGATAAACACATTGTCGCCTTCCACCTTTACTTCATAGGTTTTAATACTGCATTCATCCCCACTTAAACATTCGCCTGTTTTTAATGAAAAAGTTTTTTTATGAAACGGGCAGGCTACTTTAGGTTCCTCACTCTGGGAGCCAATCATACCGCGGCTTAGCGCCATTTGCATGCGATGCGGGCATTCGTTTTGAGTGGCATACCACTCGCCTCTTCTTGCAAAATGAAAGAGCGCAATCTGGTCGTTGTTATATTTCACACATACGCCGCCGTTGGTGGGTACATCATTGGCTTTGCACGCCAGGAACCAAGTGGTATTTTTTTCAATTGTAGCTAACATGGTATTATTTTTTAGAGTTAATAAAACAGTAGTTTGTGTTTACTTCCAATCCCTTACTTTTTTCTGATCCCGCATTTCTTCAAAAACAACGGTGGGGTCTTTTACTTCAGGAGCGTTTACAAAATGGCTGAACCGTTTCCTTATTTCAGGATTTTCAATGGCTTCTTTCCATTCGCATTTATAACAATTAACCAATACCTGCATTTCCGCTTCCCACAGTGCCGACATACCCAAGCTGTCGTTCACTACTACGTTGCGCAAATAGTCAATACCGCCATCCATCTTGTTCAGCCAGGTAGCAGTTCTTGTTAATGTATCGGCGGTTTTTATGTAGAACATCAAAAAGCGGTCAATGTATTGAATACAAGTTTCGTCATCCAGGTCGGTAGCGAGCAGCAGCGCATGCTGTGGCTTGCTACCGCCATTGCCGCATACATACAGGTTCCAGCCCTTTTCGGTTGCTATAATGCCAAAGTCTTTGCTTTTTGCTTCCGCACATTCCCGTATGCAACCACTTACTCCGCCTTTTAATTTATGAGGAGAACGAAGACCGCGATAGCGCTCTTCAATGCGAATGGCATAGCTCACACTGTCATGTAAACCAAATCGGCACCAGGTGCTACCCACGCAACTTTTTACGGTACGCAAAGATTTTCCGTATGCATGGCCACTTTCAAAACCTGCTTCAATCAATTGACCCCAGATATCGGGCAGGTCATTCAAATGCGCCCCAAACATGTCGATGCGCTGGCCACCGGTAATTTTTGTATAGAGATTATATTGCTTGGCTAACTGGCCGATTACAATCAATTTATCAGGCGTAATTTCTCCACCGGGAATACGAGGCACTACAGAATAAGTACCGCCTTTTTGTATATTAGCCAAAAAGCGATCATTACTATCCTGCGCTGTATCATTGCCTTTCTTTAAAATCATTTCTCCCCATAAACTGGCAAGGATGGAAGCAACGGGCGGCTTGCACAATTCACAACCATCCCCCTTGCCTAAATGATCCAACACTTCGTCGTATGATTTTAGTTCGTGAATTTTTACCAAGTCAAATAATTCCTGGCGGCTGTAATTAAAATGCTCACACAATACATTGCGTACATATTTCCCCTGCGCCTTCATAGTATGCAGCATGATATCTTTTACCATCGGCACGCAGCCACCACAGCCGGTGCCGGCTTTATTACATTTTTTGATGGCATCAATGGTTTCACAGCCACCTTCCGTGACAGCGCCGCAGATCATGCCTTTGGTAACACTTTCGCAACTGCAAACAATGGCTTCATCCGGCAGACTTAATACACCGGCGCCACCATCACTTTCTCCTCCCCTTGAACCCAGTATAACATCTTCCGGGTTGGGTGGCAGGACTACTTTATTTTTTACCGTTTGCAATAACACATTGTATTGCTCCGCATCGCCTATTAAAATGCCACCCAGCAATTGTTTGCCATCACTTGAAATATTGATGCGCTTATAGATGCCTTTCATGGTATCTTCAAATACTACGCTCCTGCAATTTTCACCTGCTACAAACGGGTCGCCAAAACTTGCCACATCCACACCAATCAGTTTTAGTTTGGTGCTCATGTCATATGCGGAAAACACAGCCCCCCCACCCCCCAAGGGGGGATTTTGGAGCCCATCAGTTCCAGCGCTTTCTTCTGAATTGGCAGACTCTTTAGAAGTCTCCCGATTCATCGGGAGATTTAGGGAGGCTACTAGGTTACTTGCTACTACATTGGCCATTTCATAACCTGGTGCTACGAGGCCATATACCATACCTTCAAACAAGGCACATTCACCAATGGCATAAATAGAAGGATCATTTGTTTGTAACTTATTATTTACGATGATTCCACCGCGGGTGCCGGTTTCAAGACCACACAATTTCGCCAGTTCATCCCTTGGTTTAATACCGGCAGAAATTACCAGCATATCTACTTCAATTTTTGTATCGTCAGAAAATAACATGCCGTCGATACAACCGTTGCCAGTAATTTCAGCCGTGTTTTTACTGGTGTGAATTTTTAATCCAAGCAATTGTAATTTGGCTTTTAAAATATTTGACCCGGCTTCATCAATTTGACGGGGCATTAAGCGGGGAGCAAATTCTATTACATGGGTATCTGTAATGCCGAGGTCAATCATTGCTTTGGCAGCTTCCAGCCCTAATAGACCGCCGCCAATTACGGCGCCTGTTTTTGCTTTTTTTGCATAGGCAGTCATCATCTCCAGGTCTTCGATGGTGCGGTAAATAAACACGCCGTTTTTTTCCACACCTGGTATTGGCGGAACAAAAGCGGAAGAACCTGTTGCCAGGATCAATACATCATATGATTCGGTGATACCTTTAAAGGAGTGGATGGTTTTATTAGCCCGGTCTATTTGCTGAACCGGATCACCGGTGTGCAATGTAATGTTATTGTCAGAGTACCAATTAGCGGGAGCCATCAATAAATCCCCGGCAGATTTACCCGAAAAAAATTCGCTCAGGTGAACCCTGTCGTAGGCTGGCCGGATTTCTTCTCCAAACACAATGACCTCAAATAAAGTGCTTTCTGCTTTCGCAATAAGTTTTTCACAAAACTTGTAACTTACCATTCCATTTCCAACAACTATAATTTTCATAAACATCTGTTTAGCAGATTGAAAAATTATAGCAAGCAATCGTATTAAAAATAAATCTATTTAATAATTATTTTCGTCCTGTCCGATTAAAAAATTATATTATTATGATTTATATCACAATTTTACGCTGTTTAGACGAATAAAACAAATATTATTTATTGTAATAAACATATAAAATTAATCATAATATAAAATGCGAGGTTTAAAAAATGGATGATAATCGCAGGATTGTACTTAAAACACACGTATTTACTGTGTAAAAAAGATATTTCAGGCTAACATCTAATTTTATCAACAATAATAAAAAACATAGAATATTTATCACTATATGAAAAAACGAAAGCTGGATTGCGATTTGAAAAGCTGCATGTATTGTCAATTTTGTATCGCCGAATGGTTACCTGCCGTAGATGCCAACCGGCAACTGGTGCATATAAAAAAAGGTGAATTGCTTTTTAAAGAGGGAGAAGAAATGACGGGGATTTATTTTGTGAATAACGGCATCATAAAAGTGCACAAGCAATGGGGGCAAAAAGAGCTGATAGTACGGTTTGCAAAAAATGGAGACATTGTAGGTCACCGCGGCCTGGGAGCGGATACCGTTTATCCTGTTTCAGGCACTGCATTGCAAAATGTTACCGCCTGTTTTATTCCGCTTGATTTTTTCATGGCGTCATTAAAAATCAATTACGATTTTATGGAAAAACTGATGTTGTTTTTTGCAGAAGAACTAAAACAATCGGAACGTAAAATGCGCAACCTGGCACACATGAGTGTAAAAGGACGCATAGCCAATGCGTTGCTGTTATTAAATAATAAGTTTGGTACAAAGCCCGAGGGCTATATTGATATTTTACTTAGCCGCCAGGATCTGGCATCCTATGCAGGCACTACCTATGAAACAGTTTTCAGGATTATGAGCGACCTGGCAGAACAGCATATACTGCAGGTAGATGGCAAAAAAATTACCATACTGAATAAACAGGCCATGGAAATGTTGACGAACAATGAATGAAATGGTTTTGACCGATACTTTTAATGCACTGCAAAATTGATGAGTATAATTCTCTTTCCAACAGGCTTGTTTAAATGTAACAGCATAAAAAGTGATGATAGTTATTGAGGCGACCGGTACAATAGGAATAGAAAAATAGTATCCCTTTTAAGCCAAAATAAAATACAAAAGCCATTTGTTTCCGGGCTTAAAATTTTAAATATAAAAATTGGCATTTATACCATACGTCGACCGAAAAAGTCATTTACTTTGGTACTAAAAAAGCCTTTCAGGCTTTAATTTGAATAGCCCTGGATGCAATCCGGAGGATGATAAGGAAATATATTTACAACCCTGAAGGCGGTTCAATTAACTGCTACAAAATTTGCCCCCCTTCGGAGTTGTAAATATGAATATTATTTTAGCCCTTCAGGCTATCCAAAATTTGATGCGGCGTGAAGTTTACAACATGCAGGGTTAATTCTGTTAGTCCAACTGTGCTCACTTTACTTTTATTGCGATTATTTTTTTTCAAAAAAATTACACTTCACTCGACGCTTATTTGATAAATGAATGCCGCAT
The DNA here is from genome assembly GCA_025362765.1 of Ferruginibacter sp. GTDB lineage: Bacteria > Bacteroidota > Bacteroidia > Chitinophagales > Chitinophagaceae > Ferruginibacter. The sequence continues at coordinate 9,569 of JANYFI010000461.1, forward strand.
AAAATACTTTTATCTATTGTGACTGCAATCATAAAATCATTTTTTTTGAAGTGCTATTTTGCATAAAACTTATCACTTTAAATATTATTTTATGCAAAAAATTTTATCAATTTCGATACTGGCTGGCTGTTTCTTTTTACTGAGCTGCAACAACGGTACCGAACAAAAACAAACAGAGAGCACAACCAATACTGCCAGTATGCCCGAAGCCAAAACAGGCCAATCAGGTGTAAAAGATGACCTTTCTGAAAAAAATGTGGTACAAGTGGCCATGGGTAGCAAAGACCATACAACCCTGGTAGCAGCCATACAGGCAGCAGGCCTGGTAAACGCATTAAGCAATGCCGGCCCGTTTACGGTTTTTGCGCCTACCAATGCAGCTTTTGACAAATTACCTGCAGGTACAGTGGATGGTTTATTGAAACCAGAAAAGAAAGATGACCTGGTTGATATACTTCAATATCATGTTTCTTTGGGTGTGTTTAAGCCCGATGCTTTTACTGAGGGACAGGTAATTGGCCAGGTAAATGGCGGGAATATCACTTTGAGTAAAAAGGATGGCAAATGGATGGTAAATGGAACCGCAACAATCATTGCTTCTATCCCTGCATCCAACGGAATTATTCATGTAATTGATGGAGTACTGTTACCTACAGCTCCTGCAAAATAGTTAACATTTAAACCGGAATTTTTTACTTCATTTCGCAGGCTGTGAAAAGCGTGCTGAGTAAGCATCTAATAAAATTACTACCACAAGTAAAAAGAACAGGCGCTTTAGTAAGGCGCCTGTTCTTTGTTAACACTAGCCACAAATATATCCTTATTGGCTTGGAAATTTCTTGTTGAGAAGCGTAAGAGGATTAATAAATATTTTCGTTTTCGATGCGTATTTGGGCTAATTTATCCTTTATAATTGCAGAGATGCTGATGGCTTTCTGTTTCGCAAGAGCGGCATTTTCTCCTTTAAATAATTCATCTACTGTAACGATAAATAATTTATTCCATTGTTCAAAATGATTGTCATTCAAGGCTATAAGATCGTGCAAATGGCGGTGCAGGTTCACGGGGTTACCTTCGTAAGTTCCGGTAAACAAAATGATATTTTCCCAAAAGTCATACATTACCTGTAAATGCTTCTCCCAGTTCACGTTGGCGATATCATTAAAAATAATGCCCAGTAATTTATCCTGCGATACTTTTTCATAAAATACATTAACAAGCCGTTCAATATCCTGTTCTGTTTCGATGTCTTTTTTCATATCAGGTTATTTTTGGTGTTAAACTGGCTTCAATCTGATTCATCAAAACCTCGTCGCAACTTTCCTGTATCATTGGAAAAAGTTCACGCTCTTCTTTTCTAATATGTATTTCCAGCGCTTTGCCAATGGTATCGAGGGCTGTTTCCAAATCGTCGCTTTCACCTATTCCTGCAAACAGAGCGTTCAGTTCGCCATGTTGTCTCAAAACTGTCTGCACCAATAAATCCATTGTTCCATTTATGCCTGTTACCATTGCATATACTTTTTCTTCCATTAAAAAGTGTTTAACCAGTTCATCTGTATAAAACTGAGCTGCATATATTGCTTTTCCGTCGAGATCAGTTGGCATGTTTTTATAAGCAGGCGCATTTTTTTGTAAAAGTCTTGCCAGTAACAAGGCGCCATGGTGATCTCTTGAAAAATGGGCAAGCGCTGGATGTCTTTTCATGTTTACAAATCTTTTGTATTAAATTTTCGGGTAGCATACCACACCGGCAATACTATCCACAACAGCAGTATAAAAAATGAAAATGATAAGCCCTGGGCGGTACCAAAAAAGTCTTTGAATACAGCACCCGTATATCCCATCATGGCTGATACATCCAGTTGCAATAGAATTAAAATCCTGCTAAGGTCAATTGGGTTCAGCGCACTGATGGCAATCATCGGCTTCTCCATCGGATAATCGGCAAATTGAAAAAGTAAAAACAATACCAACCCATCAAACAACAATGAAAAATATAACCATAGCATAATGGCAGCCCCAATGCCCTTTGCTTTATCCCTTGTTTTTACGGTAGCCAGCATGGCTATGGCAACAAAAATAATACTCAGCAAAGTACCAATCAATATCATGGTTAAGCCAATGGCATTGGCCTGGTATATTAACACCGGTATGCCTGCGCCAATAAA
>JANYFI010000469.1 GCA_025362765.1 Ferruginibacter sp.
GTAAACTCTTGGAAAAATATTAACGTCAAAGCTCTGTAAATTTATAGCCCACGCCTCTTACAGAATGAAAATATTTCGGGCTGCGGCTGTCTTCTTCAAAATATTTCCGAAAGCTTAAAATAAAATTATCGATGGTACGGGTAGTGGGATAAACATTGTATCCCCATACCGCCTGCAATATTTTTTCCCTGGTTACCACTTCATTTTTATTTTCAATCAGCAGCTTAAGCAGCATGATTTCTTTTTTGGTAAGTTCAATCACTCTTCCGTCTTTTGTAATGCATTCGAGCGCTTTAAAATCTACCTGGTTTTTACCAAATTTATATACCTGCTCCAGTGGTTTTCTTATGGCGAGGCGTTGGCTTTTTGCCACTAGTTTATTTACCCGAAGTAATAATTCTTCTAAATTAAATGGTTTGGTTAAATAATCATCGGCGCCTTTTTTTAATCCCAGCACCCGGTCGGCACTGCTATTTTTTGCACTGAGAATTAAAATGGGAATATCATTGTTTTGTAAACGGATCGTTTCACAAACGCTGATGCCATCCAACTCCGGCAACATCACATCCAGTATCATTAAATCAAAATGCTCCTGCTGCACTGCTTTCAGAGCTTCCAGTCCGTCAGAGGCGCAGGTAACTTCATAGTCTTCCAGCTCCAGGTTAAGCTTTAGGGCTTCCTGCAGGTTTTCTTCATCTTCTACCAATAATATAGATACCTTCTTTTCCGCCATGTTGATTTTTTTATTGCCTGAACAGTATAGTAAAATTACAGCCTTGCGGAATATTATCCTTCAGCAAAATAACGGCCTTGTGTTGCTGGGCAATTTTTTTGGTTAAATATAATCCAAGCCCGGTGCCTTTGGCGCCTTTAGTTGCTATGTTGCCGGTGCGGTAATATTTATCAAATACTTTTTTCTTTTCTATATCATCAATGCCTTTTCCTTCATCTTTTACAGAAAGAGAAATTTTCCCATTTTGTTCTTTCAGCCAAACAGCTACGGGCGTTTCCTTCGCAGAGTATTTAATGGCATTGTCTATCAGGTTGTTCAATCCCATTTGCAATAACAGGCGATCCCCATTTACAAAAATATTGTCATCAATTGCTTTATCAATACGCCGTTGTGGAAAACGAATGATGAAATCTTGAACACATTCATCTGCAAGGTCGCTTAAATTAATCTCTTCTTTCGTAATGCTGTATCCGCCCGCTTCTATCTGTGATGCCAGCAGCATGTTGTTACAAAGCGCATTGAGCCTGTTCGTTTCCTGAATGGTATTCTGCAACAGTTTTTGGCGCTGTGTTTCATCCAACTTTCTTTTTTGCAGCGTTTCCAAATTCAGTTTGGTAACAGCAATGGGCGTTTTCAATTCATGCGTAATGGCCATCATAAAATTGTGTTGCTGTTGAGTGGAAATCAGTTGCCGCCTTACCGCCCGGTAAATAAAAGCGGCGCTTGTTAGTATCAATAAAAGAAAAATGCTTCCTTCGCCGATGTACTGGATACTTTTTCTTTTTTCTGCGGAGGTTAATTGCTGTATTGCGTTATAATAATCCGGGCTGTCTTTTTTTAGTTGTTCCGTTTCAAATTGAATCATCTGGCGGTTTTGCCGGTTAAGCGCAATAAACCAATACATCAGCGCAACCACAATGTATACCAGCAATATCCAGTAGACTACAAATATTAATCGAAGGCGTTTTGTTTTAAAAGATGAAAATGTCATTATAATATCCTTGGTTATTAAAAAGACTTTATTGAGTGAAGAACGAATCCTGTTATTACGGATGTTTCATCAACCTGCCCGGCAGGTAAAATCATTTTACTTTTTCAATGCGCACGCCCACATTCATGACATTAGCCAAGGGATTTTCCCGCATGATTTGCGCAACGGTAAAACGATAGGTACCGGCTTTGTTAAATTGCAGCGGCGCATTATTGGTAACCAGTTTTCTAACTTCCCAGATATTATCCATGCCGGTTCCTTCCCAACCTTTGGCATCTGAGCCTAGCTGTAGTTCAAACTTTTGGGAATGAATGCTGTCACCAGGTGCCCGTGTACCTATTTTTAGCCAGATATTGTTGTAACGGTAAGCATCCGTATGCCTCAACACAATGTATATATTGTATGATGCAGCAGTATCGCTGATGTCAAAATCAAAAGTGGGCACCAGCGCAAATGTCCATTGGCTGTTGGGTATTACCGCGTTCTTTTCAAACACATCCATTTTAGTGCAGGAAAAAAGGCCGGCGCTAACGGAAATGATGGCAACAAATAAAAAAGAAATTTTTTTAACCGGTAAATGTATTGCTGTGTTCACAAAAAATATTTATGCAAAAATAAAACTCTTTAGTCATAGCGCCCTGTCACCGCAAGACAATTAAGTGTCCTGTAGGTATTATAGTGCGTTTAGTATTTGTTCCTTGGCTTTTTCCAGTTCATCCTTCATGGTAACCACACATTTTTGAATGTCCGCATCATAGGCTTTTCTGCCAGTGGTATTTATTTCGCGGCCTATTTCCTGTATCACAAAAGATAATTTTTTACCTTTCGCTTCGTCATTATTTGCCAGCAGGCTAATAAAATATTCGCAATGTTGTTTTAAACGA
>JANYFI010000483.1 GCA_025362765.1 Ferruginibacter sp.
GTAGCCCATAAACCAACCATCGGTATTGCCATTGGTGGTACCTGTTTTACCCGCTTTTTGCACCGGGATATTGTAATTATTCAATGATCTGCCCGTACCAATTTCCACTACGCCTTCCATTAATTTTACCATGGTAAAAGCATCCTGTTCGCTCATGATCTGTTTGGTAGTTATCTGGGTGTAATCTTCCAGCAAATTGCCATTTTTATCTTCTATACGGCTGATAAATACCGGTTCCGTATTAAAGCCCTTGTTTGGAAACATAGTATAGGCTTGCAACATCTGCAACAATGGTATTTCTGCAGCGCCCAGCGAAAGGGAAATATAAGGCGGCAACGGCGCGGTGATGCCCGCGCTTTTTGCAAATTCTATTACCCTGCTTACACCCAGTAAATTAGTAAGCCGCACCGACGCAGTATTTTTTGAATAGGCAAGACAGTTAGCCAGTGTTCCACCGCCACCATGAAACGTTTTCATTTCTTTTCCATATTGCACGGGGCCGCCATCAATCATAGTAGAAGGCGTATAGCCCGCATCCTGCACAGCCAATGCGTAGATCAACGGCTTTATAGTGGAACCAACCTGCCGGCTTGCCGTAACATGATCATATTTAAACCATTTAAAATCATCTCCCCCCACCCAGCATTTTACTTCGCCTGTTTTGGGGTCCATGGCCACGAAAGAGGTTTGCAATAACTGGCGATGATAGATGATAGAGTCCCTTGGCGTCATCAACGTATCCAGTTCTTTTTTCGCATTCCAGGCAAAAACCTTCATTTTTGTTTTTACCAAAAATGTTTTCTTTATGTCTGCATCTTTAATTTCCTCTTCCTTCAGGTTTTTCCAACGTTCGCTGGTTTTCATGGCCGACTCTATAATATTCTCATGATCTTTCCAGATTTTTTCGCCCGCAGTTTTTAAATAGGCATTTAATTTTTTTTGGATGATGGGCATTTGCTGTACCACAGACTCTTCCGCATACTGCTGCATTTTGGAGTTAATGGTAGTATAAACTCTTAATCCATCCCTGTACAAATCATAATTCTCACCGGTTTTAGGATTCTTGTGCGTCTTGCACCATTCCTTCATTTTATCTGCCACAGCAAACCTGAAATACGGCGCAATACCTACATTATCATCTACTTTTTTAAAACTGGTGATCAATGGCTTCGCTTTGTATTTCATGGATTCCGCTACTGTTAAATAGTGTTGCTTGCAATCCACCATTCTTTCTATTACCGTGTTGCGCCTGTTAAGTGCCGCACTGGGGTGGCGAATAGGATCATAAATAAATCCTTTCAACATGCCCACCAATACAGCTGATTCCTCCACAGAAAGGTCTTTCGGTTCTTTTTGAAAATAAGTTCTGGCTGCGTTGCGGATACCATAATTATTGCCCCAGGGAGCTCGGTTTAAATACAGCGTAATAATTTCTTCTTTGGTAAAATTGCGCTCCAGCTTTACTGCTATAACCCATTCTTTAATTTTTTGCGTTCCTCTCTTAAGAACATTTCCCTTACCCTGGCCCAGCATCATTTTGGCTAATTGCTGGGTAATCGGGCTGCCCCCGCCATCTGTACCTAATTTTATAACTGCTCTTGCCACGGCTTTTGCATCAATGCCGGAGTGATCATAAAAATTCTGATCTTCTGTCGCCACCAATGCATGAATAATATTGGGCGAAATTTCGTTGTATTTTACTTCGCTGCGGTTTTCCGCATAATATTTACCCATTAGTTTACCATCGGTTGAATATACTTCGCTGGCCAGGTCGGCCTCAGGATTTTCTAACTCTTTCAATGACGGCATTTTACCCAGCAAACCAACATTGGCTGCAGAGAATATTAAAATCAGCAGCAAAAGGCCACCAAAAAATATCCGCCATAAAATTTTTACCGGTGTTGTCATAGTATTGTTTTCATATTTTAATTAGTTCATTCCTACGCAAATTTTGCCCCAATTTTCTGCTACCAGTACGCAAGCTATTAAAATTTACCGGGGAATTGTTTGGTTAAAAGGTCTTTATATTCTTTCAGGTGTTTATTGTTCTGCAACAATTCAAGATTGGCATCAGAAATAATCAGGAAAGAATATTTTGCAGCAGGCAACCAGGATACCTCATCGGGTGCAGCTTTTCTTACTTTATATAAAAACTGCAGTGCTGCATCTGCATTGGCAAAAGACGAGAACACCAGCAGGCTGATATCCTTATCTACCGCCGTTTTTAATACCGCGATATTTTGGTCCCTGAAATTTTCCGCTACAAACCTGCTAAACGCATTTTTAGATTCATTGATATACGTTCCATCCACTTTATCCAATACCATTATAACATTTTGTGGTGAAGCGGTATTAAAAGTAAACGGCCCGTTGGTAAGCAACGGCGTTGCCTGTTTAACACTATCTTTTACAGGCGGAGGTTTTATAGTTGCGATTGTCTTGCTGCTGTCGTAAAATTGTTTTGGCGACACAATCAGGTTTGAATCATTGCGTACCAGTTTTTGCTTCGGCTCTTGTATGATGGAATCTTCCTTCATCCGCGTAACCTGCAGTGCGGTCAGGTATTTCTCTATTTCTTTCCTTCTTTTTAGCACATCAATCATACGTTCTGCCTTTGCCCTTAGCGGCGCTTTAGGATATAGCGTAACAATATTGTTTAATATAGCAATGGCGGCAGTATCCTCGTGTTGCTTTATGTGATACACTGCTTCGATATATAACAATTGAGGGCTCCAGTAATTGTTGCCATACAGGCTGTCAGCTTTTTTCTTTTCATCAAGCGCTTCCTCAAATTTACCTTCTATAAATAAATTATAAATGGCTTCGTACCGCCTGGTTCCTGCTGTATTTTTCTTAGCGGCCTCCCCTGCAGCTGTGCTGTTCAGCAATTTCCCCGAGGGACTGTCTGCAAATTTGGTATTCAGCAGGTTTTTATAGTAGGCAGCTTTTTCAGTCTCGCCCAGCTTCATATAACAATAATACAGGCCCAGGTAAATGCCCCCATTGTACAAAGAATCAGGAAAGCGTCTCAACGATTCATTGTACCCGCTGATGGCTTGCGGATAATCTTCCAGGCTGCTTTGATATAATTTAGCCAGCTCAAATAAACTGATGGACAACAGCGTATTGCTTTCGCCTATTTTCTCCGGAGTCAATGGAAGATTAGCCATTAATCCTTCAAAACTTTGATCTTGTGGTTGAACGATTTTTGTATCAGCCGGCGGTTTTCCCAATCCCTTGTCCTTTCCACCACCACCTGCATTATCAGGTGTAGCGGATACCGCATCCATATCACCACCGGCCATATCCGGTGCCCCACCGTTCAAATCATTTTTCGCCGCAGCCGCGACTGCATCCTTCCTTCGCCAGTTATCCGCATTGGTTCGTGTTCCCCATTTCCTTTTAAAATCTGCCGACCCTTTTGATTTTGTTGCTGTATTGTCAAAATACCAGTCGCCCGCGTTGCCAGTAGCAAAAAGATCTGATGGTTGGTTTTTATTGTTATCAAAAGTGATGGGCATTGATCCATTGTCATTTTCCTCTTCCTTCAACCCGCTTAGTTTACGATATTGTTTCGTTATCTTTTTTACGAAAGCGGTACGTTCTGCCTCAGGCATTGCTGCTACTTTTTGTAAACTATCTTCTCTTTCTATGATATTTATTTTTTGTACAATTTTGGCAAGGGTATTTTTTCTGTCATCTATCTGGTCAAATCGGTCGCGTAAAGAGGTATCGCCTGCCTGCAGACTATCATACATGGCATAAGCCATTTTATATTCCTTTCGATTGAAAGCGATATCGGCCAGTTGCAAAAAAGCTTTATTTTTAAACGCTGAATTGGCCTCATTGTACTTTAAACTTTTCTTATAGTAAAGTATTGCCGTACCGCTATCTGGTAATTGCATAGATAAGTCGCCCGCTGAATAATAGATGATATCCCTGTACAATTCAAACTTATCTTTTTTGGCCATGTGCAACAGCTTGTCAATTCCCTTTTTTAATTCAGCAGAATCAGTACCCTTCATCATTTTGGCGTTATTCAGCTGAGCGTAAATATCCATCATCGGGTCAATAGTATGTGCCGATGCCTTATTATAAAAAAAAGCTGCCTTTTCATATTTACGGGTATTTTCATACAGCTGCGCCAGCAGAAATTCCTGCCTTGCCAGGTCTTGTTTAGTGGCGGCATTGCTCAGGGCATCTTCCAGGTGTGCTGCCGCGCTGTCATATATATTCTGTTTAAAAAACCAATAGGCATTCACTTCTGCCAGGTCATCTACCAACCGTTTGGGTAAATTATCGTCGTGTTGTAAGGTACTGATCAGGGAAGCTGCATCCGACAATTCATTTTGTTCAATCAATGTCAAAATCATCCAGATCAACGCATCATTTCGGCTTGGAGGTTTTGCCGTTAATTTCTGCAGGATGTTTTGTTTTTCTTTATTGGCAATGCTAAGGTTGCCGCTGCTGGAAGCAGAGCGGGTTCCGACAATGCGACTATCGTCCTCATCTTTTTTACGGGGAAAAAGATTGTAATTAATAAACTGAAAAGTAGCTGCAGCCGAGTCGAAATCTTTCTTAAAAAAATACGCCTGCCCCATCAATAAATACATATTATCTATCCAATCGTTGCGCAGATCGTGCAGCAGAATACCGGCGGTAGCTTTATAAATTACGGAATCAAGTTCCGTTTTTTGCATGGCGGTGTTTTCTAAACTATAAGGATAATAGGTAAGCAATTGGGTGTAGTCATCCTTATGTGCAGCTTTAGCTCTTTCAATCACCGCATTTAGTTTATTATGGGCATTGTAGTAGTAGTTGAAATGCGTGTAATTGTTTTGAAAAATATGCCGCACTTTCGTGAATTTTTTATCGGCCATTTTTTCGGACCCCAATTTTCTCTCTTCAAATTTGGCTGCTCTTTTGGTGGAATCCAGCAAATTAAT
>JANYFI010000486.1 GCA_025362765.1 Ferruginibacter sp.
CCATGTCGGCAGTGGGAAGTATTTTTGGCGGGTGGTTGCCGATGTATTTTATAAAAAATAACTGGCCGGTTTTTAAAGCAAGAAAAACGGCCATGTTTATTTATGCCTTGTGCGCTTTACCTGTAATATTTTCGCAATGGCTGGGGCATTTTGATAAATGGTATGCTGTAATCATTATAGGTCTTGCAGCCAGCGCTCATGCGGCATGGAGTGCGAATATTTACACCACCGTAAGCGATATGTTTCCAAAAAAAATGGTAGGTTCTGTTACGGGCATTAGTGGTATGGCCGGCGCCACAGGAGGTATTTTAATTGCCGCCCTGGCAGGAAAATTATTTGATCACTTTAAAGCCGCCGGGCACATTGAAACCGGCTATTATATTATGTTCACTATTTGCGGATCGGCCTATATCACTGCGTGGGTGATTATGCATCTGCTGGTGCCGAAGTTTAAACATATCAGCGACGAGTAAGCATTTGCAGGACTGTTTTCAGTTGACTAATTATCCGGGTAAAATAATACCAGTAAAAAGTATTTTAATGGAAAGCTGTTACTTTTTATTTGTATAAGTTTGGAAAATTATTTTTGAATACGCTCTCTAATGCAGTGTTCAAGCCTTACCATAAAATGAGTAGGTAAATATAAAGCTTGCGATATGAAAAATTACCTGTTGTTTTACCCTTGTATATTATTAGGGGCTGCTGGTTGTAACCCGACCTCTACTAATACTGAAGCCGCTGCAGCAAAAGACTCCGCGGCCAAAGGCACGTATGCCTATGATGCCGCTTTTTTAAAAAAACATACTGTCCAAGTAGTTGAATTAACCAGCGATGACAGCTCATCAAAAGTGCTGCTGTCGGCTGATTACCAGGGGCGGGTAATGACAAGTACTGCGATGGGGGATAGTGGTAATAGTTTTGGCTGGCTCAACTATGATTTAATTGCAGCTACTGAAAAAAAGAAACAGTTTAATCCTGTTGGAGGCGAAGAGCGATTTTGGATGGGGCCTGAAGGTGGCCAGTATTCGTTATATTTTAAAGGCGGCGATTCTTTCAATATCGCACACTGGCAGGTGCCTTCTTTTATTGATACAGAAAGTTATGAAGTAACCCAATCAACTAAATCAATGGCGGTATTTTCAAAAAAAGCCACCATAAAAAATTATAGTGGAACAAGTTTTGATATTGCGATTGAAAGAACAGTTAGTTTGCTTGGCAAAGATCAGCTCGCTCAAAAATTAAATGTTGCCATTCTTGCTGATGTTCATTTTGTTGGCTTTGAAACCATCAATAAAATAACCAACACCGGTAACAATGATTGGTCAAGGGATAAGGGATTGGTATCTGTCTGGCTGCTTGGTATGTTTACACCCTCGGCTGAAACTACCGTCATTATTCCATTTCATGCAATCCCCAACGCACGGTCTTTTATCACGGATAACTATTTTGGCGACATTCCGAAAGAACGGCTGCAGGTTGCCGATAGCGTATTGTATTTTACCTGTGATGGAAAATTGCGCAGCAAAATTGGTTTGTCTCCATTGATTGCAAAACCAATTGCGGCAAGTTTCGATTTTAAAAAGAACGTGTTGACCATTATTATTCCGCAGGTAAATAAAGAAGCGGCGTATGTAAACAGCAAATGGGAGCTACAGAAAGACCCGTACAAAGGAGATGTCATCAATTCTTATAACGATGGTCCGCTGTCAGACGGAACCCAGATGGGACCATTTTACGAAGTAGAATCTTCGTCTCCGGCCCTGGAATTAAAAAAAGGAGCCACGGGCGAATATCGGCAAACAACCTGTCATTTTGAAGGGAATTATGCTACACTGCAAACGTTGGCAATGCAATTGCTGGGCGTGGATCTTAACACCATTAAAAAATAGTACGAACATGCATTTATACAAAACATCGCAAGGTCATTTGCTGTATCACCAGAAAAATTATTTTTTATTGCAGGGGGATTGGGATGCGCTCATCAACCAGGCTGATTTGTTTCACCACCTTACGCAGTTGTCAGGAACAAGTGAAAAAATTACAGGGGAAGCAGCGACCAGTCTCCTCAATACCAATTTATTGCCACCCATTGGCAGCCAGGAAGTGTGGGCGGCGGGTGTTACATACCTGCGCAGCCGCAACGCCAGGATGGAGGAGTCAGAAGATACCGGGGCAGCGGATTGTTACCAGCGGGTGTATGAAGCGGAAAGACCTGAATTATTTTTTAAATCTTTGCCACACCGGGTTTCAGGCCATGGGCAACTGGTGAATATTAGAAAAGATTCGAAATGGGACGTGCCCGAGCCTGAACTGGCGCTATACATTAACTCACTGGGGAAAATACAAGCCTACATCATCGGCAACGACATGAGCTCAAGAAGCATTGAAGGGGAAAATCCTTTGTACCTGCCACAGGCAAAAATGTATGAAAGAAGCGCTGCTATCGGACCCTGCCTGCTGGTGATTGATGAACCCATTGCATTGACAACTTCCATTGCCATCACCATTTACCGCAATGGCGAAAAAATGTTTGACGATGCCACCACGCTGGCCAATATGAAGCGGACTTTAAATGAACTGGCTGGCTGGCTGTTTAAAGAAATGGATTTTGAAACAGGTGCGTTTTTAATGACGGGAACCTGCATGGTACCACCCAACGAATTTACGCTGAAACAAAACGATGTAGTGAACATTTCGATTGAAGGTATTGGGGTATTGACCAATACCATCGCTTTAAAGAAATAAAGCAGGGATATTTATTTTAACCAAAACTGACATTATTTTAAAAAGCGATTTTTTTCATCAGCAGTACTGTATATTTATAAGGAAAATTGTCAGCGTTTACAAACTCTTTAACGATCAACATGCCTAACCAACAACCGCAAGCGGCGAGCTATAAGCTGGCTTTTGCTTTAATTACCAGCCTGTTTTTTATATGGGCTTTTTTGCACAATATCAACCCTATACTGATTCCGCATTTAAAAAAGGCCTGCCAGTTGTCAGATCTGCAGTCGTCTTTTATTGATACGGCGGTATACATGGGCTATTTTATAGTTGCCTTACCTGCAGGCTGGTTTATGCATAAGTATGGATATAAAAAAGGGATTCTTTGCGGCTTGCTGTTATACGCAATTGGCGCCGCTTTATTTATTCCGGCGGCTACCGCCCGCAGTTACGATTTCTTTTTAGTTGCCTTATTTATCATAGCCAGCGGCGCCACTTTTTTGGAAACAGTTGCCAATCCGTATATCACAAAACTCGGTGATAAAGCGTCGTCCGAACAACGGTTAAATTTTGCGCAATCCTTTAACGGTGTAGGCGCATTTATAGCACCTATCATTGGTGGCCAGTTCATTCTTTCCGGCATTGAACATACCCCCGAAGAACTAAAGCAGTTTTCTCCGGAACAACTAAACACCTACCTCACTTTTGAAGCAAGTGGAATTAAGGTGCCCTACATGATTATCGCCGGCATTGTATTGCTGGTAGCATTGTTTTTTGTTTTTACCCGCCTGCCTGAAATTAAGGAGGAGGATGTGGAGGATGACGGACATGGACACAAATCGTTTTCTTTAAGCGTGTTTCGCCACAAGCATGTTACCTGGGCGGTGATTGCAGAGTTCTTTTACGTGGGCGCACAGGTAGGTGTTGGTAGTTTTTTTATTCGTTTTTCCAGGTACACCATGGGGATGCCTGAAAGAGAAGCGGCGTACTATTGGGGGTTTATTGCCATGGTAGGATTTATGCTGGGGCGTTTTGCAGGTACTTTTTTTATGCGCTATATTAAGCCTGCAAAGCTATTGAGCTTGTATGCGGTGATCAATATTTTATTACTCGCCATCGCCCTGATGGCTTCGGGTAAAATTGCGGTATATTCTTTACTGGCTGTGCCTTTCTTTATGTCCATCATGTTCCCTACAATTTTTGCGCTGGGCATTAAAGGGCTGGGAGAGGAAAGTAAAATTGCTTCGTCTTTTTTAGTGATGTCTATTGTTGGTGGCGCATTTATACCGCCTATTATGGGACAAATTTCTGATATAACCGGTAGTATACAAATGGCTTATATCGTTCCGCTGCTTTGTTTTGTCTTTATACTTTATTTTGGCTGGAAAGGGTATAAAATTATTGAGCCAACGATTGCGGCGGACTAATGAATAACCCGTGTCGTTTAAATATCGAAACGATTCTTAATTTTTATTTTGTAAAACCATCATCATGCAAAAAATTACCAGTTGTTTGTTTTTTTGTGTTGTTGTTTGTGCTGTTGCGTATGCGCAAAAATTTAATGGCATCGAATCTGGCATGAGTAATTTATTCAGGATGTCGGATGCTAAAAGCAGGTCCATTAGTCCTGAAAATTTTAATGGTGCAAAGGGAGAAGGAGGTAAAGCCACTACAGGCACGGGCGCTGGCCCATCAAGAGATTTAGGCCAGGGCTGGAAAGTAAGTCCCAGCGTGGTGATTAAATCTAAGACGACGTTTACGGTTGCTGAAATTACAGGCTCCGGTTCCATACAACATATCTGGATGACACCTACTGGTAACTGGCGTTATTCGATCCTTCGTTTTTACTGGGATGATGAAACTACGCCCTCTGTAGAAGTGCCGGTAGGCGATTTTTTTGGCATGGGCTGGGGGAAGTATTCACCGCTGCAGTCATTGGCTGTTTGTGTAAATCCCGGCAGTGCATTCAATTGTTACTGGCCAATGCCCTTCAGAAAAAAATGTAAAATCACCATGGAAAATATTGACGATGCTGATATGGTATTGTACTACCAGGTAGATTATATTTTGACGGAGGTTCCATCTGATGCAGCTTATTTTCATGCACAGTTTAACCGGACCAGTTCGTTGCCGTATAAAAAGGATTATGTACTGGTAGATAATATTAAAGGTAAGGGCCAGTACGTTGGCACCTATATAGCTTATGGTTCTAAAAACAACGGCTGGTGGGGCGAAGGAGAGATAAAATTCTTCATGGACGGCGACACCAATTTTCCTACTATTTGTGGCACTGGTACAGAGGATTATTTTTGCGGTTCCTATGATTTTGATACTCATAAAAAAAATGATGCTGGTGTGGATCAATCCAATTATACAGAATTTTGTACCCCATACGCCGGATTGCCGCAGGTAATAAAAGGAGATGGTCATTATGAAGTGGCGCAACGTTTCGGCTTATACCGCTGGCACATTAAAGATCCCATTCGTTTTGAAAAAGATTTAA
>JANYFI010000677.1 GCA_025362765.1 Ferruginibacter sp.
TAATTTATAGTTTTATTTTAACCTCACCCCAACCCTCTCTTGTGGAGAGGGAGTTTGACCCTGCAGTCACGAAACACCATTTAATTTTTAAGCCTCCTGCTCTTCAATATTATGCTACCTCCTCAAACCGAATACTCCAAGAACCCTCCTTTGGAGGTCAGGGAGGCTATAAAAAAAACCCCCCGTTTTTGGCGGAAGGTCATGCATATTGTAGAACAAACAAAATACTGATTTACCTCCCGTTTCCGGAATGCTTCATTGTTGTCTTTGTATGTTTTATGTTCGTCATTGAGCTACGAAAATAAGTACAAAATGATAATCAGCCAAACAATCCTTCAAATTTAAAAACTCACATCTGCCGCAGGCGATAAATTTTGCCTGCTAAAAATAATGGTTGTTGATAAAGTGAGTATCTTTAAAAAGTACCCAACCCCCACATTATGCCCACAAAACTATTTATGTGCTTTGTATTTTTTTTAGCAAGCACTCTACTTACGCATGCACAACTTATTGAAAATTTCAACGATGGCAATTTTACAGCAAACCCGGTATGGGTGGGCAATACAAATGACTGGCTAATTAATGCAGCCGGGCAGTTACAAAGCAATAATACCGTAGCCAATAGCAGTTTTTATTTAAGCACCGCAAGCACCTTAGCAACAAATGCCCAATGGGAATTTTATGTTGATTTAAAGTTCGCTACTTCGGGCACTAATTATACAGATGTTTACCTTACTGCTTCCGCAAGCGATATTAAGGCAATTGGCACCGCAGGATATTTTGTACGCATTGGCAATACCGCCGATGAAATAAGCTTGTACCGTAAAGATGCCGGTGTAGCAGCGGGCACTAAAATAATTGATGGCATAGATGGATCTGTCAGTAGCACCACCAATAACCAGGTAAAAATAAAAGTAGTGCGCAACGCCGCCAACCAATGGATTTTACAACGGGATATGACTGGCACAGGCAGCAGCTATTTTATCGAAGGCAATACTATAGATGCTACTTATTTAACCGGGGCATATTTTGGTTTACTCGTAAAACAAAGCACCGTAGCCACTTTTGCGCTAAAGCATTTTTTTGATGATATAGAAGTTAAGGCATACGTACCGGATGTGATACCACCATCGATTCAAACTGCAACGGCAATAACTGCTAACACGTTGGATGTATTATTTAACGAACCACTGGATAATAGTAGCAGCAAGCAACCAACAAATTATGTAGTCAATAATTTAATTGGCAATCCGGTTAGTGCGGTGCCCGATGTTACAAATACAGCATTGGTACACTTGACATTTTTAAACATTTTCCCTAGCGGTATAAACTGCCAGTTAACGGTAAATGGCGTAAAAGATATGGCAGGTAATCCGATAATAAACGGCCCTGCAATGTTTACTTATTTTGCCCCCTACACGGCCATACAATACGATGTGGTGATTGATGAGATAATGGCAGGCCCAACGCCGCAGGTAGCCTTGCCAAACAACGAATGGATAGAATTAAGGAACACATCTTCCCATGCTATTAACCTGCAGGGATGGCGGATAAGCAGCGCTACCGGCACCAGTGGCGGCATGCCTGATTTTATTTTAAAGCCTGATAGTTTTGTAGTTGTTTGTACATCCAGCGCAGTTGCAGCCATGAGTGTTTTAGGCGCTACTTTATCAGTAACAACTTTCCCATCTATGGATAATGATGCCGGTCAAATTTCACTTATTTCGGCACAAGGAAAAACAATCCACGCCGTTGGTTATTCTTCCACCTGGTACCAAAATGAATTAAAGAAAGATGGCGGTTGGAGCCTTGAAATGATCGATACTAAAAACCCTTGCAGCGGCATCAGCAATTGGAAAGCTAGCACCGATTTACGAGGTGGTTCACCAGGCAGTAAAAACAGCGTGGATGCAATAAATATTGATCAGTTACCCCCCAAATTAATACGGGCCAATGCAATTGACAGCGTACATATTTATTTGCTTTTTGACGAGCCATTGGATAGCTTGAAAGCTACTACCATAGCAAATTACAGCATAAGCGATGGCATTGGTGTGCCGGTTGCTGCAATAGCAGTTGCACCCTTATTCAATACTGT
>JANYFI010000697.1 GCA_025362765.1 Ferruginibacter sp.
TTACAGTCAACAGTTTTCAAGACTGCCGCAATCGACCGCTCTGCCAACTCTCCGGGTGCAAAATAATAGTGTTGAACTTTATCTACCAAAAATAAATTGCAATAATGAAGTATTATTTAATTCTTCCGGCAGCTCAATCGCTTCAATGTCAGCAGGAATAGGCTTTTGAGGCGAAGGGTAACGTTTGATAAATATTAAGGTGGATATCTAAAAAAGAACAATCTCTATCAATAAAAATGAAACCGTGAAAAAATAGCATCGCCTATTGGCGTATTTTTTTTGCATTAATGTTTAGCACCTGAAATTGATGAGGCAATTAAAAAACCGATCAATGCTTTTTTGCCGGGATATGTTTGAAAAATTATGGGTCGTTGATACCCACAAAAAATACGACTACGTTTAATTGCCTTCTGCAGATTCCTTTTCAAACACCAGGCTTAAATCTTCCAGGCTTACGGTAAGCGGCACTACGCCCAATTGTACAATCGCTTTTTTACCCCGGATTTCTTTTAATATACCTACCTGGCGATTTTGCCGCATCATTACTTTATCTCCCGGTTTTACTTCTCCTTCTACCTGTATAAATTTTTCGTTCAGCTTTTTTTTGTGCTTTTCATTTACCATTTTTTCTTTCTGGTTAAACAATAATGCCTGGATGGTTTTTACCACTTTGTCTTTATCATCCGTCTTACGCCATTCAATCACCATGGCTTTCAGCCTGCGTTCCATATCTTTCAGGTATAATAACTGGCTTTCCGACATTTTATTCTGGTGCTTCAGCCTCTCTATTTCCTGGTTATGTTTTTCCTTATCCAGCACCTGCTGCATGTCTTTTTTCAGGCGTTCATTTTCCTTTAATAAATGCGTCAGCTCTTTTTTATCTACATCAATCTTCTGGAGATCCTGCTCGGTACGGTTTAATAATTTATCCAGTGTAAAATGGTCTTCATCCACCAACGTCCGCGCCTTGTCTATCAGGCGTTTCTCCAGGCCTATTCTTTCGGCAATGGAAAAAGTATAACTGCTGCCCGGCTTCCCGGTAATTAGTTTATATAAGGGCAGCAAGTTCTTTTCATCAAACTGCATGGCGCCATTGATAATGCCAGGTACTTTATTAGCCATTACTTTAAGATTAAGGTAATGCGTGGTCACAATGCCAAAGCTATGCTTATGGGCCAGCTCTTCCATAATAACTTCCGCAAAAGCGCCGCCCAGGTTGGGATCGCTGCCACTGCCCAATTCATCAATAAAGAACAATGTTTTGCCATTGGCATTCTCCATAAAATACTTCATATTTTTCAGGTGGCTGCTATAAGTACTTAATTCAAACTCCAGGCTCTGTGTATCACCAATATGAATCATGATCTGTTTAAAAATCCCCATTTCGCTATCAGGATGAACAGGCACCAGCAAACCACTCTGCATCATCAACTGCAACAGCCCAACTGTTTTTAAGGTAACGGTTTTGCCGCCGGCATTCGGCCCGCTAATGACTAATATCCGGTTCTTATCATTCAGTGTAATATTAATGGGTATGGTTGGTTTATTGCTTCTTTGATTATACAATAGCAACAAAGGATGATAAGCATTAATTAGGTGAACATGCGCCTTGTCATACAATTGCGGAAAATTTCCACCTGTAGCAATCGCCCATTTTGCTTTGGCATAAATAAAATCAAATTCGCCCGCCGTATCATGATAGGTTTTTAACAGGGGTGCATACACACTCAACTGCTGGGTAAGTTTTCTTAAAATTTTATACACTTCCCTGCTCTCCTCATGCTCCAGCGAAAAAATTTCATTGTTCAGTTCGGTAGTTTCTTCCGGTTCAATAAAAGTCGTGCGGCGGCTGTCACTTTCACCATGCATCACGCCTTTAATCATCCGTTTCTGTTCTGCAAAAACTGCCAACACTCTTCGGCCATTCATAAAACTTTCTTCAATGTCAGCCAGGTGACCGAGCTTATTCAGTTTGGCTACCAGGCGGTCAAACACCCGCCGTAATTCATTTCTTTTACGATAGAGGTTCATCCTTATTTTTGCAAGTTCCTCGCTGGCACTATCCTTTACGCTACCGGCATCATCCAATATTTCATCAATCAGTTCTATGATACTCTTTTCGTAATAAGTATTTTCAATCACTTTTGTCAGCGCCGGGTAAGCAAGCCGTCTTTCATTGTCGAACCACCGAAAAATATTGCTGGTGTTTTCAGCCAGTTTTCGGATGGCTAAAAATTGTTCCCCTGTCAATACCGCTCCGGGAATGCCCAGCAGCTTTATTTCACGAGCCAGGTTTAGCATAAAGTCATTGGGAAAATACTGGCCACTTTGGGTGACCAGTTTATATTCATACCCCTGCCGCAAATCAGTTTCAATAAAATCTTTTTTGGTATGAATGCGTAAGTTATTAGCCTTTGATTTGCCATATTCAGTCCGGCAATATTCCGCCAGCAGGATTTTCACCTTTTCATATTCCAGCTGCACCAGGGCCGATTCCGGGAAAAATTTCATGCCGTTTTTACTTAAGTTTTTTATTTTTTGTCCGGGCAAAGGTACTAAAATCAGCATCGTTGCGTCGCCCTCTTGTACTATTGAAAGATTGAGCAACTTTTATTAAAGCGTAGCCAGGTGCTGGTAACCTCTTAAGACGCAACAAACCCTTTTATGACCATCTTTTCCGCTTTTTTGAACCACATAGGTACATAACGCAGAAAGGTCTAATCCTTCTTGCTCACAATAGCTTCAACGTGTGGTTTTACTTGTTGCATTTTCGGCCCGTATGCATTTATTTCCGATCAATTTTAGCCCTTCGCAATTCCAGCAAATTCAGGCTATTGGGTTCAAAATCGTGTATATTGGTATGTACCAGGTGAATGGCCATATCATACCATAGCGGCACAACCGGGGCATCATTAATAATTATCTGATCCATTTGCTGGTACAACCTGTACCTGATGGAATCATTTTTTTCGGCGACAGCTTTTTCGTACAACCGATCGTACACTTCATTTTTATATCGGGTATAATTAGGCGGTGCAGGATTTTTTCCATAAAAAACACTCAGAAAATTTTCTGCATCAGGGTAATCAGCAATCCAGCTGGCCCTGAAAAAGACCGCCTGAGATTTGGACGTCTGCTCCAGCAACAGGCTTTTTTGAATTGCCTCCACCTGAACCTTTACACCAATCTGTTGCAATTCATTGGCGATGTAGCCGGCAAGGTCTGCATACACAGGTATGGTCAATAAATGTACCACTGGTAAACCATTGCCATCCGGAAAACCAGCTTGTGCCAACAGTTGTTTTGCTTTATCAGGATCATAATGGTAGCCCTTCACCTTTATGGAATCAAAGGAAGGAAGGCCAGCCGGAATAAACCCGCTTTCCGTCGCAGTCCCAATAGAATTGCGCAAATAAAGCATCATCTTTCGCCGATCAAAACCATAATTGATCGCTTGTCGTATTTTTAGTAACCGCAACGGTGATGTTTTTACCAATATGTTTTCGCTATCTACCAGTATACCGAGATATTCAATATTGAGGTAAGGATGCTTTTGCAATAATAATTTTCCCTGCCATTCTTTTTTAAGGTTTCCTGTTTTAGTAAGAATTTCATCCTTAAAAGTTGCTTCAATATCATTGATAAAATCCAGCCTTCCCTGCTGAAACTCCAGAAACTCGGTTGCCTTACTGTCGTAAAAAGATACTTTTATACCGTCGATATACGGCAAGGCGCTACCGTTGCTATCTTTTTCAAAATAATGTTCGTTCTTTTTTAATACCAGCGCCTGCCCTTCTTCCCAGGCAACCATGGCAAAAGGACCTGTACCCACCGGGTGACGGCGAAATTCGCTTCCATATTTCTCCACCGCTTCCTTCGGCACTACAGAACAATATTGCATACTAAGCATACCCAGTATTGGCTGAAAAGGCCTGATCAGTTTTATTTGAAAAGTGGAATCATTCAGGGCGGCAAAAGCCTGCACTGTATCAACCCGGCTGTTAAAAATCCATGCGCCGGGACTAGCCACATTTTTATCGATGATGCGGCTAAAACTATAGGCCACATCCTGTGCTGTCAGCAACCTTCCTTTTCCACTTACAAACGCGACATCATCATTAAAATAAACATCCCTGCGTAAATGAAAAGTAAAGGTTAAATTATCGTCAGCAATATCCCAGCTCTTTGCCAGCAGCGGTTTTACCTGCATGTTTTCATCCACTTCTACCAGTGTATTGTATAGTTGATGAATCGCCCACATAATGGACTGGTTTTTTGCAAAAGCCGGATCCAGTGAAGCGATGCCCGTTTGTTCATTGTAATGAAATATTTTTTTATCGGGATGAAGATGTGATTTACAGGAGACAAAGAAAAGAATGGATAATGTTATAATGGATAATGGATAATTTTTTAACGTCATAGATTTATAATATTCTGCATAAATTTATGCAATGAAAATTAAAAAGAGCTTGCTGTTATTTGTATCCTTTATTTGCCTTGCAACTACACAAACCGAAGCCCAGCTTTTAAGTAAAAAAACTGTTTTTACCCATGCTGATACCTTGCGTGGAAGCAATGGCCCGGGAAGAGACTGGTGGAACGTATTTAAATATGATTTGCATGTGAAGTTTAATATTGAGGATAGTACGATTAGTGGTTACAATATTATTAGTTTCAGAAAACTTAAAAATGGCTATGATACTATTCAAATAGATTTACAAGATCCCATGATTTTAGATAGTGTTGTTTATTATCAAAGAATTGAAAACGGCGAAGCCCGGATAGTTTTAAAACAATTCTATAAGAACGGAAATGCTTATTTCTTCAAATATAAAAATGACAGTAGGTTTCTAAAACAATATGCGGCGGCTGTTTACTACCACGGCAAACCAACCATCGCAGTCCGTCCGCCATGGGATGGTGGTTTAATCTGGGCCAAAGATAAAAGCAACAGTCCGTGGGTAAGTATTGCCTGTCAGGGACTTGGTGCCAGTGTATGGTATCCCTGCAAAGACATTCAGAGCGATGAACCCGATAGCGCAGAAATGCATATTACCTGCCCCGATACATTGGTAGCGGTGGGCAATGGCCGCATGAGGGGCAAAACCATCAATGGCGATGGAACTGCCACTTATGATTGGGCCGTGGTGAATCCAATCAACAATTATTGCATCATTCCCTACATTGGCAAATACGTTCACTTTGGTGAAATATTCAAAGGTGAAAAAGGTGACCTAACGATGGATTATTGGGTATTGGATTCCAATCTTGACAAGGCAAAAAAACAATTCCAGGATGCGCCAAGAATGATGAAGGCTTTTGAATACTGGTTTGGTCCCTACCCTTTTTATGAAGATGGCTATAAACTGGTGGACGCTCCTCATTTAGGCATGGAACACCAAAGCGCTACAGCCTATGGAAATGGCTACCAGAATGGGTATCATGGCACAGACCTCAGCGGCAGCGGCTGGGGATTAAAATGGGATTTTATCATCGTTCATGAAAG
>JANYFI010000728.1 GCA_025362765.1 Ferruginibacter sp.
ATTATTACTATTGTTGGTATTGGCCGCGACAGCTGTGCTATTTCATTATGCCACCACACGAAGACTGTCATCAACAGCCACGTAATTTTTTTCATTTTCAATAAGTATGTATTCAGCGGTAGCTAATTTATTTAACAGGCATATTTCTTTTAAAAATTTATTCCAGCCAAAAACCAATTCATCAATAGGGTGCCATAACAGTACCCATGCAAAAATGTCCAGGCTGTTGATGATCCCCACATTAAGGCCATGTTGGGAATCCAGAATCACGGGTAACAGTGCCTGAAACAATATTACCACAACGGTACTGATAGTAAGTAATACCCAGTTACGCCGCTTAAATTTTGAAAACTCTTTTTCCCTGTCTTCTTTCTTCGCCAGGAAATGTCTGCGGATAGCGTACATCAGCGGTTCGGCATATTGCTTATCGTTTGCACCCGTACATTTTAATTTATAAAAAACTACAGAGTACCTCTTGGCTGCTTTAACCGACTCCATAATGTACGCCTCGAACTGGTGGTTGAGTTGACGCATATAAATCGGCGCAGGATCGTGCGCATTAAAATAATTGTTTGCAACGAGCCTGTCGGAGGTTAAAAAAATGCTGATACTTTTTGCAAGCGGCTTGCTCATAGTATATAATTTATTTTTTTACTTTTCCCTGCTGTTATACAGAAAAAAGTATTTCCTTTTACTTTTATAGGAGCAGAATTAAATAAAGCTGGAATAATTCTTCCTGTTTTTAAATTGGTTGATATGACAACAATTACATTGCATGGCTTAAAACGAGCGATTATCCTGAGATAACTCTTTAGTTTCTTAAATATTGAGTTTGGCAAAAAATATAGAAATAATACTACACAGGGTGAACCATATCACAGTACGGCTGATAGACTGTTTCTGAAAATTATACACAGGCAATACAATCCTTGTAGAAAGGCTTCTAAAAAACTATGGCTACCTGACTAACAAGATAAAATCTATTGCGAGCGTTATACAAAGGGAATTGGATTTGTCATCGGGCTGGCAGCAATCAAATTACAGACTGTATAAACGACTGGCGGCAGCATTGATGTTAACATGAGGGAGAGGAATAAACCGGCAGCAATGAGGAGGATGTGACTAAGTATGAAACTACACACCGTTAAGAAAATAGCAAAAAAAACAGCCTGATAAAACCATTGAAATAAAAACTACTACTATGGAAAATTTACACCCTGCTACCTCCCCCGCTTCTATATTATCAGCCGAAGCTTTGTATAACTTAAGTATGCTGGAAGAACTGGATGGCGATGATTACCTGTTGGAAATGCTGCAGATTTTATTGTTTGAAGTACCAAAAGACGTTAAAGAAATGAAAGACGCCGCAATGGCTGGCAGGGCTGACGTTATTTGTACAAAGGCTCATAAACTAAAAAGCAGTGCCGCAATTATTCAGGCTCACAAATTAGTAGTATTACTGGAAGATATTGAAGCATGTGGCAAAAAGGAACTGAAGGTCAATGAGCTCAACGAAATGATTGGTACGGCCGTTGATCTTTTTAGCCAAATTGAAACAGGGCTAAGAATTGATGCAGCCAGGTTAACTAATTAGCCACCCCAGGCATACGTAATACGCCCACCGTTTTAGATAAAAAAGCCAATGAAAACCCTACGACACTTCCTTTTTCTATTTATACAACTTTGCTCCTATTGGGCCATCGGTCAAAAGCAACTGCTCAAATTTGAGCACCTTGATATCAACGCCGGACTATCACAAAACCACATTATTTGTATTTTACAGGATAGCCGTGGATTTATGTGGTTTGGAACAAGAGATGGATTAAATAAATATGACGGGTATAAATTCACCATTTACAAAAATGATGCAAAAGACAGTAACAGCATCAGCAACAATTTCATAACCGGAATTGTAGAAGATGCCAGGGGGTTTATATGGATAGCGACAAGAGGAGGCGGTTTAAATCGCTACGATAAAGAAAAAAATAAGTTTACTCGTTTTAAACATGATGATAAAAATCCTAACAGCATTTCAGGCAACCTGGTAAATAACATTAGCAAAGACGCCGCAGGAAACTTGTGGATCTGCACGGAGGATAATCTCAATTTTTTTGATCCGGTACACAATGTCTTTGTGAAGTACAAAATAAACGCGAGATGTGTGTTTGAAGACAGTGAACACCGGCTTTGGGCAGGTACTTACCAGGATGGGCTTGGCTTATTAAATAAAACAACAAAAACTTTTACTTTTTTCAGCCATCTTGAAAAAGACACCACTTCAATCAGCAATAACAATGTATCTGTAATTTATGAAGATAACAAAAAGCGGCTTTGGGTTGGTACTATAGGCGCAGGATTAAATCTTTTTGACAGAAGCAGGGGAACATTCCGTCATTTTAAACATGCGGCCGATGGTATGGGTAGTCACTCTTCCCCCACTGTTTATTCGCTGGCGGATGATGCGGCAGGCAATCTTTGGATCGGTACTGAAAATGGCGGCCTCTGTGTGTACAACCCTTCTTCGGAAGAGTATAACTGGTATCAACATGATGAGATTGACAATAACAGCATCAGCCATAATTCCGTGTATTCAATTTATAAAGATACCGATGATAATATGTGGGTCGGCACTTTCGCAGGAGGCGTAAATTTATCTACAAGAAACAGTAATACCTTTACTCATTTTAAACATACTTCAGATAAAAACAGCCTTAATAATAATAATGTACTCTGTATCCAGGAAAGTGCAGACAAAAAATTATGGGTTGGCACAGATGGCGGAGGCCTTAACCTTTTTGACCCGGTCAGCAAAAAATTTGTTCACTATTTACACCAGCCGGGCAACCAGAATAGTATTTGCGGTAATTATATTTTGAGTGTTTGCCCCGATGCTAAAGGCAATGTATGGATAGGTACATGGGGTGATGGTATTACGGTATATAACCCTGTAAAAAACACTTACGTGCATTTTAAAAATACCCCTTCTGATAAAACCAGTTTAAGCTGTAATAATGCCTGGACGATTTATGAAGACCGGGATAAAAATATATGGATAGGTACTTATAACGGAGGCCTTAATTTGTATAACCCTGGCACCAACTCTTTTACACGGTTTGAGACCGGGAACAGCAATAACAGCACAAACAAAATACAATCTATTGCAGAAGATGCAAGCGGTAATCTGCTGATCGGTACAGATGGAGGAGGCCTGCAGCAGTTTAACAAACAATCAAAAGTTTTTACCAGTTTTATTCACGATGATATTAAAAACAGCATAACCGATAACCGAATTACATTTACTCATTCCGACAAAATGGGAAACTGGTGGATTGGCACAATGGCCGGGCTAAATTATTACGATGTAAAAAGAAACTTTTTCACCAGCTACACCACGGCAAACGGGTTGCCAAACAATGTGATCTTTGGTTTAGCGGAAGATAGTAAAGGTAACTTTTGGATTAGTACCAATAAGGGTATATCGTGTTTTTACCCTAACACAAAAAAATATAAAAACTTTTCTGTAGCCGATGGGCTGCAATCGTATGAATTTAAGTTGGGCTCTTTTTGCAAAGCCAAATCCGGAGCCTTGTATTTTGGTGGTATAAATGGCTTTAATGAATTTTACCCTGATAAAATTTCAAGCAATCCTTTTACGCCGCCATTGGTTTTTACCAGCTTTGAAATATTTAATAAACCTGTTACGATTGCGCAAAATAACAATGACCCTTCCCCATTAAAAAAAGATATCTCAGAAATAAACAGTCTTACGCTGCCTTATAACAATTCGGTTATTTCATTTGAATTCGCCTCATTGAACTACGGAGTAACAGAAAAAAAGCAGTATGCTTATATGCTGGAAGGATTTGACAAAACATGGAACGAAATAGGCACCAAACGTACCGCCACCTACACCAATCTAAACCCCGGAAATTATATTTTAAAAGTAAAAGGATTGAATGATGCAGGCAAATGGTCAGCTAAAAGCATTTCAATAGCCCTGACCATTACACCTCCCTTTTGGTTAACCTGGTGGTTTAAAACATTGATGGCATTAAGCGTAACCGGCGCAATTGTTGGCGTTTACCGGATGCGCATGCACAACATCAAATCTCAAAAAGATAAGTTGCAGCAAAAGGTGGAAGAACAAACATACCAACTAATTTTATCAACCCGGGAGGAACAGCAGGCCCGGCGTGAAGCAGATGAAGCCAACAAGGCAAAAAGTGTTTTTCTTGCCACGATGAGTCACGAAATACGAACACCCATGAATGGTGTGATAGGCATGGCGTCACTTTTAAATGAAACCGAGCTTACCGCTGAGCAGCGGGAATATGCAAAAACTATTTCTACCTGCGGTGAAGCGCTGCTTACGGTGATTAATGATATACTGGACTTTTCTAAAATAGAATCGGGCAATATGGAACTTGAATACCGCGACTTTGATTTACGTACCTGCATTGAAGAAGTGCTCGATATATTTGCCGGCAAGGCTGGTAAACTTGGGCTGGACCTGGTGTATGAAATAGACTGCAACGTTCCCTCTTTAATTATTGGGGACAACTTACGACTGCGCCAAATATTGATAAACCTGGTAAGCAATGCCATTAAATTTACTGAACGGGGAGAAATATTTGTAGGTGTTCATTTGAAACAATCAAAAAAGGACGGCGCTATTGAACTACAGTTTGAAGTACGTGATACAGGAATAGGTATCCCTGAAGATAAGATGGAAAGATTGTTCAAAGCTTTTTCACAGGTAGATTCTTCTACAAGCCGAAAATATGGCGGTACCGGTCTGGGCCTGATTATTTGTGAAAAATTAATAGCGCTGATGAATGGAAAAATTGATGTACAAAGCAAAGAGCATGAAGGCACCACCTTTGTATTTACCATATGGACAACTGCAAGTTCGCAATCCCTGCGTACCTATGTTACCAATAACATTACCGGCGTGGAAGGTAAAAAAGTACTGGTAGTAGATGATAATTTAACTAACCGTAACATACTTAAAAAACAGCTTGAAAACTGGAAATTAGCGCCAACACTTGCGGAAAGCGGTGCTGATGCGTTGGCTATTATGGCAACAGGCGCACATTTTGATTTATTGCTTTCTGATATGCAGATGCCTGATATGGATGGTTGCGAGCTAGCACAAACGCTTCAGCAACTTTATCCCCGGCTCCCCATTATTTTGTTAAGTTCTGTTGGCGATGAACGCAATAAAATATGTGCCGGCTTATTCAATGCTATCTTAACAAAGCCTGTTAAACAGGATATGCTGAGCCAGGCTATCATCAATGAGCTAAGGGGCAGATCAACAAATTCAGCCGGTAATGAGTTGGCGAAAAAAATACTTTCGCCAGATTTCGCCAATGAGCATCCGTTGCGAATACTGGTGGCAGAAGATAATATGGTCAACCAAAAATTAGCCATAAAAATCCTTAGCAAACTCGGCTTTGATGCAGCGCTTGCGGAAAACGGCGGGGAGGTTTTAGATATGGTTAACCATCAACAATACGACGTTATCCTGATGGATGTACAAATGCCGCGGATGGATGGACTGGAAGCAACAAAACTGATTAGACAACAGCAGCAAATACAACCCGTAATTATTGCAATGACAGCCAATGCCATGAAGGAAGACAGAGATGAATGCCTGACTGCGGGGATGGATGATTTTTTAAGCAAGCCGGTAAAACTGGAAGATGTGGTGAATATACTAATTAAATGGTCGACTATTATAAACGATAAGGCTGTCCGTAAAAAAAGGGCATGATAAAAATCGGTGCGCATTCAAAAAGTAGATTCGTTAAATATTTTACCTGCTATAACCGGAGGCTGTTGTTGTGATTGTAATTTTACAATTAAATATTCCCTACCCTGTTTTATTGCCCGAATGCATATTAATACTTATCTTTTGCCAGCAACAAATGCAGATTAAGAACACCGATCATTGTAGCCTGCTGTTGCAATTTTAAAAATGCACACATAAAAACGATTGTTATGAACAGAAGATCTTTTTTAGGCAATGCCGCTGCGGGGCTTGCCTCTACCACGATGCTTGGTGCTATGCCTGCGGGCTTACTTGCCATGGCCAACACGAAAGGCATTAATATGCCGATCGGTTTTCAGAGTTATGTGTTCCGGGATGTAATTGCCCTGAAACCCGAAGAAACCATGAAACGTCTGGCTGGCTATGGTTATCAAAATATAGAATGGTGTAGTCCCAAAGGATACCAGGGGGCTTTTGCCCCGCTGGAGAAATACTCGGGTAAGGAATTGAAACAAATAACCAACGATGCCGGCCTGCAAACTACCAGTTGCCATTTTACCTGGAAAGAAATTACAGATGATGCAAGCCTGGCGGAGCGTATTGAATTTGCCAACCAGTTGGGGTTAAAAACCATGGT
>JANYFI010000741.1 GCA_025362765.1 Ferruginibacter sp.
CTAAATTGTTACATTTGTTCATGAGGTTTCTGTTTTAAGTTTAAAAGAAATTTTGCTAATTAAAGTTATCCTTTTAGCAGAGACCTCTTTTTAACTCATACATAAGACCTAATAATACAACTTAAACCGCTTTGCAATGAACAGTTGGGGCCAGATAAATTGTTGCAGTTTAGTCAGCCAAAATAAAAGTTATCATTAAAAATTGGGCAAATGAGGACAATGACAAAGCGTCTTATAATATTTCTTTTTTTGTTGTTGTTTCAGCATACCCTTTTTGCTGAAGGGCATGACGCTTTTTTTGTTCAACATTACGATAACCGGAATGGTTTGTCAAACAGTTCAATCAATTATATCTTTAAAGATGCGGGGAATTTGCTGTGGGTAGCCACCTGGGATGGACTAAATATGTACGACGGCAATAATTTTCATCGTCATTCTATTGGGGCGTCATACCAGGTATTGCGTAAAAATTTAAGCGGGCCACATACTAAACACGAAGCGTATCAATTCACCAAAATCATATGCTTTATCCATTTTCCTTCAATAGGTAAGTAGGCTCCATTGTAAATATCTATCGAACATTGAATAAGATTAGACTTAACAAATATAATTTTTGAAGAGGGAGTACAAATTATACTCAGTCCATTCATGTTAATTTCTGCATACTTTTAATTAATTAATATGATATATTTCTTACTGAACCTGGCGACCTTTGAAACAGGTACAACAACCTTATTTATTATGCATAAAAGATATTTTCTGCTGCTTATTACTTGCTTTGTGATGAACATTGTAAGTTTTAGCCAATCGTATGTTCCTGAAAAAAACAACCCGAAAATTAAAATAAAACCAGCAATAGTTTTAGAGGCTTACGGATTTAATTTACGGGATGTTAAGTTATTGGAGGGAAGCCCTTTTAAAAATGCTATGGATAAAGACGCGGCCTATTTATTAACGATTGAACCCAATCGGTTACTCAACCGTTTTTATTCCAATGCCGGATTGCCTGTAAAAGGAGCTGTTTATGGTGGATGGGAAAGTGAAGGATTATCAGGCCACACAATGGGGCACTATCTTTCGGCCTGCGCCATGATGTATGTAAGCACGGGTAATACGGCATTCAAAAAAAGAGTGGATTATATTGTGAATGAATTAGAGAAATGCCAGCTTGCCCGTAAAACGGGCTATATAGGTGCGATACCAAATGAGGATTCCATATTCGGCCGTGTAGCAAGAGGTGATATTAAAACCGGCGGTTTTGATATGAACGGTGGATGGAGCCCTTGGTATACTGTTCATAAAGTAATGGCAGGGCTGATGGATGCTTATTTATATACTGATAATACAAAAGCGTTACACCTGGTAACAGGTATGGCCGATTGGACATACAATACTGTTAACAACCTGCCCGATTCTTTACGGCAAAAAATGCTTCGCTGTGAATATGGAGGTATGAATGATGTATTGGCCAACTTGTATGCTGTTACAGGCAATAAAAAATACCTTGCGCTCTCCTACAAATTTTATGACGATTTTGTTATGAAACCTCTTTCAGAAAAAATTGATCCCATGCCGGGCAAACATTCCAACACCAATGTACCTAAAGCTATCGGAAGCGCTGCGCAATATGAATTAACAGGTAATTTTTCAGATAAAACCATCGCTTCTTTTTTCTGGGAAACCATGGTGCATCACCATAGTTATGTAATTGGTGGCAACAGCAGTTATGAATATTGTGGAGAAGAAGATAAGCTGAATGACAGGTTGAGTGATAACACCTGCGAAACCTGCAATACGTACAATATGCTCAAACTTACCCGTCACTTATTTTGCTGGCAACCCAGCAGCCAATATGGTGATTATTACGAAAGGGCCTTGTACAATCATATTCTTGCTTCGCAAAACCCAACCAATGGTATGATGTGTTATTTTGTTCCGCTGCGCATGGGTACCCAAAAACAATTCAGCGATTCATTCAATACGTTTACCTGTTGTGTAGGCACTGGTATGGAAAACCATTCCAAATACACAGAAGGAATTTATTATCATAGCGGCGATGAAAAAAATCTTTATGTAAATTTATTTATCGCATCTAAATTAAACTGGAAAGAAAAAGGAATTACGCTTACACAAGAATCGGCTTATCCGGAATCTGATAAATCAAATTTTAGTATTCAAACAAAAACACCTCAACTGTTTACCATGCTTATACGCCAGCCCTGGTGGGCGAAACAAGGGGTGAATATAAAAATAAACGGGAAAGATGTTGCGGTAAATAAAAATGCTGCAGGGTATATTGAATTAAAAAGAAAATGGAACAACAACGATAAAGTAGCCATTGAATTTCCGATGAGTCTTTATACAGAGAGCATGCCCGATAATAAAAACCGCATCGCTTTTTTATACGGTCCGTTGGTATTGGCAGGACAATTAGGCGACAGCCTCCCCGACCCTGTTTATGGCATACCCGTTTTATTAACTGATGATAAAAATGTAAGCAACTGGATAAAGCCCGTATCGGATAAATCCCTCACATTTAAGATGCAGCATACCGGCCAGCCTTTTGATGCTACGCTTATTCCATTTTACAAAACATATCAGCAGCACTATAGTGTATACTGGGATTATTTCTCCAGCGACGGCTGGACAGAAAAAAAAGCCGCTTACGAAGCAGAGAAAAAAAGAGTAAAGGAAATTGAAACCAGCACCATTGATTATTTCCGAATTGGCGAAATGCAGCCAGAGCGTGACCATAACCTGCAGGCCAGCGAACGTTCATACATAAGTGATGCCATGGGCGTAAATGGCAGAGAGGCAAGAGCGAATAATTATTTTTCGTTCGATATGAAGGTTGAACCAACGGTTAAAAACAGTTTACTATTTGTATTTCTTGGCGATGACAAAGACAGAAAATTTGATATTATTATTGATGGGCAATTATTAAAAACAGCAGAATGGAAAGGTGGCGATGCCAACAGGTTTTACAATGTTGAATATGCGTTGCCCGAAGAATTAATAAAAGACAAAGCGAAAATAACCGTTCGGATAGAAGCTAACCGAAACACCACCGCCGGAAGGATATTTGGCTGCAGAACTATTAGAAATTAGCTTCTTAAAAATTCATACATATTTATTTTACACAGATGATTTTAAGCGATAAATTTCCAATTACTTTTCTTGTTTTGTTTTTTTTTGGCTCTGTACTGTTCGCACAGAAAAAGAACCCGGAACCATACCAACCCAACAGGCAGGAAATGCTGGAGAGATACCGCAAAGCGCAATTACTTGACAGCGCCATTAAAAACAAAGTGTTTAAAACAAATGTACATGCCCACTGGCAAAAGAATGGCAATACATTTTGGTATTGCAATGTATTAAAAGATAGTGTGCGGGAATATATGTATGTGGATGTTGCCCGTGGCACAAAACAAAAAGCATTTAACCTGGAAAAATTAGCTGTTGAATTGGGGAAAGCGCTGGGGAAACCGTTGCAGGCAAAGCATTTTGTAACCGTGTAGCAGATGCACTTATCAAGGCCGGCAAAACATTCGACTTTCTTCCAATACCAGGCTCAAACCATACTGATGGCGGCCCTTATGGAAGAATAAGAAAACGGGATTTTTTTGTGCAGCATTTATTAGGAGTGCTACCTCCACAGCGAAACAACGATGAGTTATCTATTGGTAACTAACAAATTTTTTGATAACTGGTTCTTGAATATTAATTCAATTTCAATGAACCCTCATTCCAATAGCTGTCGAAATAAAAAGGTACTAAATCTAACAAAAGTAGTATCGTCAATTTCAATACAAAACCTCTTTCATCATGATTAAAATATTTAGTGGTAAACAGATTTCATTGCTGGCAATATTGGTAATAATTATACTGCTACCAACGGGTATTTTTGCCCAGGCATCAAACACATCACTGTACCTGCAAACAAGCGAGGTAAACAATACTATAGTACATTATGATGCGGACAAGGAAAGCATCATGCGTTTTTATTCCACCAACAGCTCAGCCAACCCGTGGGAAACGCAGCAAGATGACAGTTACAATTCGCCGGAAAGAAGACAACGCTTGTTGCAGTTGATAGATGACTATTATAAAGAACTCAATGGCTTACAGTTTGATGCTATGTCTATTAATGGCAAAGTGGATTATATTTTATTTAAACGAAACTTAAACAACGAAGAATACAATTTAAAGCAACAACAAAAAATTTATGAGCAGGTAAAAAAATATTTTCCGTTTGAAGATAAAATATATGGGATTGAAAAACCGCGCCGAAGAGGAATTACAGTAAATGGCGCAGAAGCCGCCAAGGAAATGGACAGCATCCGCAAGGCTGTTATTGAGCAAATAAAAATATTTACCAAGGCGGACAGCCTCGATAAAAAATCATCAGAATTTGCAACGGCACATGCCAATGGTTTAAAGGGTGTTTTGAAAAGTTATTTTACTTTCTATAACGGCTACGATCCATTGTTTACCTGGTGGGTGCCAAAAACTTATACGCAGACAGATAGTATGCTGGCCGTTTATGCTGCTTTATTAAAAAGTAAAAGAAAGGAAACCGGCACACAAAAAGATGATGGCAGCGGTATTGTGGGCAATCCTATTGGGCGTGATGAATTGATACGGCAATTACGGACAGAATTCATCCCCTACTCACCGGAAGAACTGGTAGAAATAGCCAATAAAGAATTTGCCTGGTGTGATGCTGAATTATTAAAAGCCTCCCGTGAAATGGGTTTTGGTGATAACTGGAAAGCAGCGCAGGAAAAAGTAAAAAATTCTTTTGTTGAACCGGGCAAACAACCGGAAGCCATGTACGACTTGTATAAGCAGTCCGTTGATTTTTTAAAAAAGAATGACCTGGTTACCATACCACCACTGGCTGAAGAAGCATGGAGCATGTACATGATGAGCCCGGAAGCACAAAAGGTAAATCCTTTTTTTCTTGGTGGAGAATCTTTGATCGTTTCTTACCCAACCAACACCATGACGTACGATGAAAAGATGATGAGCATGCGTGGCAATAATCCGCATTTTTCGAGGGCAACGGTACATCATGAACTAGTTGCCGGCCATCACCTGCAGGGTTTTATGGAGGGAAGGTATAAAGCTTACCGCCATTTTGAAACACCGTTTTGGGTGGAAGGAAATTCGTTGTACTGGGAGATGTTATTATGGGATTTAAAATTTCCACAGACACCCGAAGACCGTATTGGTATGTTGTTCTGGCGCATGCACCGTTGTGCAAGAATTATTTTTTCGCTCAACTATCATTTAGGTAAATGGACGCCGCAACAGTGCATTGATTTTTTAGTGGATAGAGTTGGGCATGAAAGGGCGAATGCCGAAGGGGAAGTGCGCCGTTCATTTGTTGGCGGTTATAGCCCATTATACCAGATTGCATATATGTTGGGCGGGTTGCAGTTTATGGCACTGAAAAGGGAACTGGTGGATACAAAAAAATTAACTTACAGGCAATATCATGATGCTATCTTACAGGAAAATGCCATGCCTGTTGAATTATTAAGGGCAATACTCACCAATCAGCCTTTGCAAAAAGATTTTAAGACGCAGTGGAAATTTTATAAATTTTAATTAAACCGGGTAATCATTTTATGAAGCATGTAGTTGTAGTTGGTGGTGGAATTATTGGCCTTAGTACAGCGTTTTACCTGCAGCAAAGCGGCTGTAAAGTAACTGTTGTTGACAAAGATAAATTTATAGACAATTGTTCTTATGGTAATGCCGGGTATGTTTGTCCCAGCCATTTTATGCCATTGGCAGCACCAGGAATTATCTGGCAGGGCTTTAAATGGATGTTTAATTCCAACAGCCCGTTTTATGTTAAACCTGCTTTAAACAAAGCGCTTATAAATTGGGGCTTACAATTTATGAAAAGCGCCACCAATAAAAATGTTGCCAATGCGGCTATTCCTCTCCGTGATATTGCTTTACTAAGCCAGCATGAATTTGAACAATGGGCAAAAATCCCTGGCTTCGATTTTGGATACGAACATAAAGGGATGTTAGAAATTTTTCAGACGGCCGGCGTTGCAAATCATGCACACCACACAGTAACAAAAGCCAAGGAATTAGGATTGGATGTAAGTTTATTAAATTACAACGAGTTGCAGCAGCTGGAACCAAATGCAAAAATTAATGCACTGGGCGCTTTGTATTTTAAATGTGATGCCCATGTATATCCAAATAAACTAATGACGGTATTACAAAGTTACCTCATAAACCAGGATGTGCAACTACGATCTGGCGAAGAGTTAAAATCATTTTAAAATTTAAACGGCCGCATTACAAAAGTCATTACCAACACCGAAACGTACGAGGCAGATGCTGTAGTAATTGCCGCAGGCGCATGGAGCAGGGAACTGGCTTCGCTTATTGAAGTTAAACTACCATTAATGCCTGGCCGCGGTTATTCGTTAACACTTGAAAATTCGAGCTACCAATTAGCCCATCCGGCTATATTGGCCGAAGGCAGGGTAGCCATTACCCCAATGGATGGCAATAAGATTCGTTTTGGTGGCACAATGGAAGTAGTACCTACCAATACACCACCACAATATAAACGCATAGAAGGCATTTTAAAATCGGTGAAAAGCTTCTTTCCGGAATTTGATATTGCCAGGCCCCCTGATGATAAGATATGGTATGGCTACCGGCCTTGTTCTGCAGATGGGTTGCCTTATATTGGTAAATCAAAAAAGTATAGTAATGTAATTATAGCAACCGGTCATTCTATGATGGGGTTAAGCCTTGGGCCGGGTA
Organism: Ferruginibacter sp.; assembly: GCA_025362765.1. Taxonomy (GTDB): domain Bacteria; phylum Bacteroidota; class Bacteroidia; order Chitinophagales; family Chitinophagaceae; genus Ferruginibacter. The sequence goes on from JANYFI010000741.1 coordinate 6,802, forward strand.
CGGGAAAATTGGTTGCTGAATTAGTAAACGAATCCTCTCCAAGTATAGCAATAAAAGCATTTGAAGTAGAACGGTTTGGTTAAGATCATTAACCTGTAAAGGTATATGGTGCCCTAATAGCCCTCAGGCAGGCTGATCCAAATAATTGTAAAAAAAGCAATGGGAGGCCACGAAAATATCAGCCAACCTTTTGCGAATACTCTTTCAGGAATTCGCGGGGAGATTTGGAAGTTATTTTTTTGAAGACACGGTTAAAACTCACGGCACTACTAAAGCCTGTGTCATAAGCAATAGAGGAAATAGAAGATAAATTACCGGATATTATCATTTTACAAGCTTCGTTGATCCGTATTTCATTTAGCACGCATACGTAGGTTTTTCGGGTATGGGTTTTAAAATAACGGCAAAATGCCTGTGGCGTTAAGCAGGCGATTTTTGCAATATCATTCAGCGAAATCTCCTCCGCATAATGCGCCATTGTGTATTGATATACATCATTCATACCTGGATCACTTTTAAAAATATGTGCCTGGTTAGAACCAATAATATAGATATCGCCGGATTTAAAAGGTTGCATATAATTACCGGCTATTAATGCGCCCTCTCCCTGTAACACCAGCGTAATCTGAATTTCGTGGTGCCTGTGCAGGTGATCATAGAAATAAGGAATTACATCTTCCTGTACAATAATAGAATGTTCTGTAGACACAGGAATTGTGAACTGAATGACTTTCATTTGCTTTTCTTTATCCTTTATTAGCCTGGTTTATAAAAGCGATCATACCTCCTTGTCTAATTTTTTGTACTTCTTTTTATTAAACTTACCAGGTATGTTCTTTTGCGGGAATAAGCTCTTTTTATCCTTTAAACTACTATGAATATTTTGTGAAGGCATTGTACAGATAAAATTCATTTTATCAAAAATGGTTTTCATAAATCAAACCCGAAAATGACACAATTAACGGCTACCAGCAAACAGTGATGGCGGTTATACTAATGCATACCCCTTGCTGATAAATTATTTGTTTGTTCAGATACATCACCTGAAAAAGTAGCGAAAAAAATATTGCTACGAGTTTTCTAATTTTTCCCTTTCAATATTATAAACAGTTGTAAAAAAATCTACAGTGTTTCGAAATAACTGTTCCCTGTTTATTTTAAATTT
>JANYFI010000030.1 GCA_025362765.1 Ferruginibacter sp.
GCCCGGTTAAATGGTTTTTATTTGCCGGTCTCATAAGTTTAGTTACTTTATGGTGCCTTCCGATTACAGGCATTTTACAATACTTACCATCCGGCAGCCCGGAATTTTTTGTGATCGTTATTTTCCCCCCCAACTTTTTGGTACTTGGATTAACCATTGAAGCTATCTGCTTTTCATTTGCATTGAGTTATAGAAACAAGCTGGTGTTGATAGAGAAAAACAACCTGGAACACAATTACCGCTTACAACTGCAAACTGCCCTGCAGCAAAGAACTATTGAACTGGAAACACAAAGCAAGTTGGTGGAACAACAAAAAATAAAGCAGGTAGAAACAGCCTTTGAATACAAGATTGCAGAAACAGAAATGACGGCGTTAAGGGCGCAGATGAATCCACATTTTATTTTCAACTGCTTAAATTCTATCAAGCTTTATACGTTGGAAAATGATTCGCAAACAGCCTCTGAATACCTCACTAAATTTTCTCAGTTGATAAGATTGGTATTAGAAAATTCAAGGTCGGAAAAAGTAACGCTGCAAAAAGAACTGGAAACGCTGAAACTGTATATAGAACTGGAAGCCATGCGGTTTAAAAATAAAGTACAGTACAAAATAAATGTAGTGCCGCACATAGACCAGCAATACATTGAGATACCACCACTGTTACTACAGCCTTATGTAGAAAATGCCATCTGGCATGGCTTGATGCACAAAACGGATGGCGGCAATATATTGATTGATATTTCGCAGCCGGAAGAATATTTATTGCACATTGAAATAACAGACGATGGCATTGGCAGGGAGATGGCGAAGGAGCATAAAAGCAAATCTGCCACCCGGCAAAAATCATTTGGCTTAAAGATGACCTCCGAAAGACTGGAAGCCATCAACCATATTTATCAGACAAAAACGGAAGTGAAAATTGTTGACCTGGTAAATGCGGATGGCCATGCTGCAGGTACCAAAGTAATTATTGAAATTCCATTGTAGCCTCTCTGCCCTCCAATGGAGGGTTCTTGGCCCCTTAGAATTAGAGCGTGTACGCTGATTTTTTGAGTAAAAGATAGCTATCAGTAAATATTTTTTAAATTAGTTAAGATTGAAAACCACTTCAAATTTAATGAACCAGGAACCCTCCATCGGAGGGCAGGGAGGCCTTAAAGCAATTATTATAGATGATGAACCGGATTGTGTAAAACTGCTGGCACTGCAATTAAAAATGTATTGTCCGCAGGTGCAGGTGATGGCGGAATGTACCTCCAGCGAAACTGGTTTATTAAAGATAAAAGAACTGCAACCCGACATTGTTTTTTTAGACATTGAAATGCCGGTGATGAACGGCTTTCAGTTACTGGAAAAAATCGGCTCCATCAATTTTAGCCTGGTGTTTGTAACCGCTTATGACCAGTTTGCTGTAAAGGCTTTTCGTTTTAATGCATTGGATTATTTATTAAAACCTATTGATGGTAAAGACCTGAAACTGGCGGTGGAAAAGGCCATGCAGCAAAAGCCCGTTCCACAACAACTGCAGTTAGTGAAACAACAATTGCATGGCGGAGAAAAATATCAACCCGACAAAATTGCTTTGCCTTACCAAAACGGCGTAACCTTTACCGAAATAAAAAATATAATTTATTGCGAAGCGGATAATAACTACACCCGTTTTCACGTGGCAGGCGGACACCAATACCTGGTGAGTAAAACATTGGGAGATATACAGGAAGTGCTGGAAGAAAGAAATTTTTTACGAGTGCACCGCCAATATCTTGTGAACCTCGATCATATAAAAAAATATGTACGGGGCGAAGGCAATTATTTGATCATGAGCAATGGCAATAACATTCCGGTGGCAAGAAATAAAAAGGAGAAGCTGGTGGAAAGATTTGGGTGGTTATGATTTGTTTATTTCCGCCAATACGCACCGGTTGTCAGTGACCCATACTTTAATTTTTTTTTATTATCATTGAGCCTCGTGAAATGCCAAATGTTTGCACAATATCTGTTAATATACTGCTATTCGATTGTAAGATTGTAAACCTAGTTAGAATATATTTAATGTATGCAGAAGCACTTATTGAATCTGGAAATACTACACAGGACGTATATGACCTGATCGATAAAGTACGTGCGAGGGTAGGTATGCCTACGGTTGAATCGGTAGAAGGTACCGGGCTTAGCCAGGACCAGCTTCGTAAAATACTGAGGCATGAAAGAAGGGTTGAATTTTGTATGGAAGGCACACGGTATGCAGATATGCTGAGATGGAAAGACACATCTTTGGTACATGATGTATATGGTTACGACAAATCGAAGTTGTCTGATCCATCAAGCCCTGCGACATGGACATTTTCACAGATAAAAATAGCTACAAGAACATTTAATGCAGCAAAAGGATGGTTATGGCCGATTCCCCAGGCTGATATAGATATAAATAAAAATCTACTTCCCAATAATCCTGGGTACTAACAGTTAGTTATATAAAAAGAGGCTGTCTCATAACAAGAGGCAGCCTCTTTTTTATTACAAGGGCTCAGAAGAGGTGCCAAAAGAATCAATTAATTTTTTTCAAGATAAGCGGGGAAATTCACCGACTTTTATTCATTTGTTAGTTAACTTTTATTGAAATGTTTGCATAAAATACTTAGCAAATCATTCGTAGTCGTTAGTTTCTTCCTTTGTACTTTTATCCTTTGCATATTGCATGTTG
>JANYFI010000080.1 GCA_025362765.1 Ferruginibacter sp.
CTTTAATATTTTTTAAGATGGCGCTGTCAGAAAATGATTTGTAATTTGCTGATAACCGCTCACTAAATTTTACTACGTCGTCGAATGTTACAGATACCACTGCATTGTCAGTGAGCTCAGGCAATAGCAGTGTAGCTACCGACCAGGCAATGCCGCCGCTAAAGGCGATATTATCACTCATGTTGTAGGCCCCACTTTCATTGATGGTATAAATTACTTCCGTATTTACAGGTCCGGCAATTACCCGGTAGAGTTGTTTGCTGAAATTGACCATGCTTTTATCATTTTCACATCTTTTATCTGCTTCATTGGCTGTGCTTTTAGTTCCCCAGCTTAACTGAAACAACTTAAGGTCTTTGGTATTTCCATTTGGAAAATAGCCACCCTTGGTATTGCCGCTGCCAATGTCAATTAAAAAAGTGGTGTATCTTTTTGAATCGGGTATTATGCCAAGATGGGATAGTCGGGCTTCCTGAAACACATCTACTACTTCCACCGTACGGTTAGGTTCTTTCATTTTATACCGGATGGAATCTGCCAGCTTTTTTATCCAGTTTACCTTGTTGTCTTTTTCCGCCTGTATTTTTACACCACTGCTTACAACGGTAAAAATATGATCCGTAGGAATATTATAGTTAACAAAAGCCGCCGCATAAAAATTACATACACTTGTAAGTGTAGCATTAAAACTTGCATCAGTAAAAGAAATAAAATCAGTATTGATGGAAGTATCTTTTAAAATGTTGAACGATCCTATTTTGCGGGAGTTTTTACTTATTTCAAGTAAACTCATCTTAACTCCTTTCGATCCGATTTCAATACCGGCGTACACAACAGAATTAGTATATTTTAGTTTTAACTTGGTTTGCGCAACGGTACTAGTAATACTAAGTAATTGCGTCAAAACAACTAAACAAAATACGTATCGTAATAGCCTTATAGTCATATATTTATAATTTATTAAAAAATACTACAATGTATCTATTTATAGTGTATTGGGGTATGCAGTTATGAAAATATTACCAAAAATAATGTATTTAACAGGCGGTTATTTTACTTTGAATCGCTTAAATACAATAAGTTATTCAAAGGGGATGAATTTTATTTTGGTAGTTCGTTTGCTGAGAGGTTATAGGGTTTTGAGGTTTATCTGCAGGCAACAACTTCTAATATTATTGGTCCTTAACGCGTTCTGTATTTAAATCATTATTTGCTTATCAGTAAATAGATTGTTGTATTAGCGCTAAAAGGCATTTATTGCCCGAATCTTGATATAGCTTATTCAAACAGATAAAAATATTATCAATATTTGTTTATAAAAATTACGCCTAAGCTAGTGCTAACAATAAAAGAGTTGGAAGTCTAAAGAATTCTTCAGTAGGGATTAACGTGGAGTTTATACGGAGATTCGAAGATAGTACTTTTTTTAATTCCACCAACTTTTTTTACTCAGAATAAAATAGTGACATGCGTTGGAGGATGAAGTAGTAAATACAAAAACGGTTATACCAGTGAAGGCATAACCGCATGTTTTATAAATCCTGGAATGTTATTGAACGCCTTCTGTGGCATTCATTTCACCCTTATTGCTTTTCCGTTTAAACAGGGACGCATCAATTTTTCCGAAACGATAACTAAAATTCAACCTGAACATTTGCGGGTCACGCAGGCGGTTATAGGTTTGGGTAAAATATTCGCTGCTGCTATATTGATTGCTTACGCGGGTTTTAAAAATATCATTGATACTTAAAGAAACCGACGCCGCATTGTTTTTCATAAAGCTCTTCTTAAATGCCAGGTCCATTCCCCACGAAGGCAGAATATAGCCCTGCGACGAACTCTGACTTTGCATCATTGGCGGTCCGCCCATACCAGGATTGTTATTTATTGGCAGGTTGGTTTTTGACTGATAGGTTGTAGTGAATTGTATTGCATAATTTTTAGGCAATTTGAAATTACTGTTGAATTTGCCAAACATACTCCACAAGGCACCCTGCGATACTGTCGTTACATTGGCTGTGTTTACTTTGGAATTGTAAAGATTTAAGTTGGTACTGATATCCCACCATTTGGTTAAATAATTTTGAGCGGTTACTTCAGCGCCAGCTGAATAACTTGAGTTGGCATTGATATAGGTATTGATCAACTGGGTAGTTCCGGTTACCGCATCAGCAGCCTGTGTTAGATAACGCGTAATTAAATCGTCGGTATGTTTGTAATAAATAGATGCCAACACCGTATTGTTACCTGTAAAGGTTTTCAGGTAAGATAATTCCAGGGATTGTGTAAACTCCGGAACCAGGTCTGGGTTTCCCCTGGTAATATTTAATTTATCAGTATAGTCAGTAAACGGAATCAGTTGAAAAAAGTTAGGCCTGTTAACACGGCGGCTATAGCTTATTTGCAATTGTTGCTTTCCGCTTAATTGCTGGCTTAAAAATATGGACGGGAATAAGCTAACAGGATAACTGTGTTTAAACTGATCACCGGTGTTGATTAAAGTGCCTGTATAATCCGAGTGCTCAGCCCGAAGTCCCACTTTATAGCTGAAGTTTTTAATGGCGCTGCTTATGGTTGCATAGGCAGCATATACATTGTCTTTATTGGTGTAATTACTGGTAGCTGAAGGAATGATAACATAATCGTTGCCGTCGTAAAGATAGTTATCATTGATGTTGGTTCTGCTGCGGATTGCGGCTCTTACACCGGTTTCCAGCTTGGTAAGTTTACTAAAGGGTTTTACATAATCTGACTGTATCACGAAGTTTTTATCATTGCCGCTGCCGAGTGCCTTTTGCAATTCTGTATTGGTAATTACACCGCTGTTGTTGAGGTAGTTGGTGGTATACAAAGAATTATTGTTATTTTTTCCACTAAATAAATTCGCATCAACGGTAATTTCTTCTCCTTCCTGGGGAAAGATATGTTTTAAGCCAAATACAAGCCCTTGTCCGTTAAAGTCACGGGAACCCGAAGTAGTACGGTTACTGTTGGCGCTTATTTTTCCGCTGTTGAATAAACTATCCGTAGTAATATTGATTATCTCATTAGGATTAAACTTGCCATGTACTTTTATGCCAGTTAATGACAAGGTAGTTCTGTTGGTTATAAAATAATCAAAACCAACTTTACCAAACAAAAAGCCACCGGTAGTTTTATTGAAGTTGGTCTGGTTCACTGTAGTTTGCGGTGTATCAAGCAGGTTTAACCGGTCGGTAGTACCTGTGGTGCGGCCTTTATTTTGATTCACCATTAAGGATCCGGTAAAATTGAATTTGTTTTGTCTGAAACTAAAATCACCGCCGCCGTTGAGGGCCCCACGTTTATCAACGCCAGCCCTAAGGTTGCCATTGTAACCGGTTTTTTTATTCTTCTTTAAAACAATATTCAAAATGCCGGCGCCTCCACCGGAAGCATCGTATTTGGCGGAGGGATTAGTAATCACTTCCACGCTTTCAATGGCGTCGGCAGGAATCTGGTCAAGCGTAAGCGTAGTAGGTCTGCCATCAATCAGCAAGGTTGGTGCGGCATTGCGCAACGTTACATTGCCATCAATATCCACATTTACAGAAGGTACATTGCGCATTACATCCAGCCCGGTACCGCCCGCACTCATGATGTTCTTTTCAACATTAAATATTTTTTTATCGGCCGATAATCTTACCGGGGCTACCGTAGATGTTATAGTAACATCCTGTAATTGTTTGCTGTCAGTCGTAAGTTTGATATTGCCCAGGTCTTTTTCAAAAGAAGGCATTCCCCCGGCTGCAGGCTTCGCTGCACCTGGTTCCATCTTCGGCATAAATGAAACGGTTAACTCAGTTGCCTTAAAGCCGCTGCTGCTTATTTTTAATTGAAGGTTGCCCATTACCGGCAGCTCTTCAAAATTAAAATCTCCGTTGGCTTTGGTAATCATGCCTTTTTGCAACACTTCCTTTATTTTTTTAGTAGCGCTATCCATTTTTTTACGCATCAGCATTACGGAGGCACCACTTACCGGCTTACCCTCATCATCTGTTAGTTTGCCGTACACATGGCCAATATTGCCGGGACCATTGCCGTTTGCACCCATTCCGCCTGAAGGCATTCCCTGGGGCATTTGTGCCATCGCACTGGTGGTATAAACGATAACAGCAAGGAGTAAAAAAATCTTTTTCATAACAATTATATTATTTGTACACAAAACTACCTGTGCCAGCATGGTAAATTTTATAAATGAGATAAGTTGTTAAAATGTTGCGACGAAAGGAAGTATTTAAGACAGGAATTATGCAGGCGGCCAGGTGACAAAAAATAATAATTTAAAATGGTTTAAATTACCCAATCGTTTTCAAATTCGCCGCTACAATTTTATATCAGCGAAATGCTGCAGCCTTTTTGTTTATCTTTATTTTTCAGCCAAATAAAATTATGTCGCTACTTATCCTGTTGCTTGGCATTGCATTGCTTGTTGTATTAATCACCTGGGCCCGCCTTAATGCGTTTGTTGCTTTTCTTATTGTCGCCATTTTAATTGGCCTGTTCAACGGTATGAACATATTTGCCATCACGGGTTCTCTCCAGAAAGGTATCGGCGATTTGCTGGGGTCCATCATCATCATACTTGGCCTGGGGGCCATGTTGGGCAAACTGGTGGCGGATAGTGGCGCAGCGCAAAAAATTGCTACCAGCCTGATGAAGGCGTTTGGTAAAAAATATATTATGTGGGCGTTGGTGATAACCGCATTTGTAGTGGGCATCCCTTTGTTTTACAATGTAGGTTTTGTATTGATGGTGCCGCTGATTATCACGCTGGCGAAACGGTACAATATTTCTGCAGTGTACATTGGTATACCTATGTTGGCGGCATTGTCTGTTACCCATGGTTACCTTCCTCCACATCCTTCGCCCACGGCGCTGGTTACACAATACCATGCGGATCTTGGCCTTACATTGTTGTATGGATTTATAGTTGCTGTTCCCGCCATCATTATTGCGGGGCCTTTGTTTGCCACCACTTTAAAAAAAATCAATTGTCAGCCATTACAAACATTTGCCGGCAAAGAAATTCCTGATGAAGAATTACCTGGCTTATTTACCAGCATGTTTACTGCTTTTCTTCCGGTTATATTAATTGCATCAAGTACCGTTGTAAAACTAATCGTGCATACAGAAAACAGCTTCACAAAATTGGTGATTGCATTGGGAGATCCGGTGATTGCTATGACCATTACTTTGCTTTTTGCCATTTATAGCTTAGGAATAAGAAGAAAGCAGAAAATGCAGCAGGTAATGTTATCCCTTGAGAGCGCAGTAAAAGACATCGCCATGATTTTATTTATCATTGGCGGGGCAGGCGGGTTAAAGCAAATATTGACAGACACAGGTATCAGCAATCAAATTGCGGCTGGTTTGCAAGGTATGCATGTTCATCCATTACTGGCAGCCTGGAGCATCGCAGCAATCATCAGGGTTTGCCTGGGATCAGCTACAGTAGCAGGTTTAACCGCAGCTGGTATTGTGGCGCCACTGATTGTAACCACCGGCGTTAACCCCAGCCTGATGGTATTGGCAACAGGCGCAGGAAGCCTGATGTTTTCGCACGTAAATGACGGCGGCTTTTGGCTGTTTAAAGAATATTTTAACCTCTCGTTTAAAGATACCATAAGAACCTGGAGCCTGATGGAAAGTATTGTTTCCATTGTAGGCATCATCGCCATTTTTATACTCAATTATTTTATTGCTTAAATTTACACTTCCTTTAAATTCCCCATCTTTAAATCAATATTTATGACACCGGATGAACAGTTTGCAGCCCTCAATCTTTTATTACCACCTGCACCTACACCGTTGGGCGTGTACAAGCCATTTTTAATTGTAGACAATTATTGTTACGTATCTGGCCATGGTCCATTATTAAATGATAAAACGTTAATAAAAGGCCGCATTGGTGCAGATATGACATTGGAGCAAGGCAAAGCAGCGGCCCTGCAGGTTGGACTTGCTATTCTCGCAACGCTTAAACAAAACCTGGGTTCATTTGATAAAATAAAAAGAGTAATAAAAGTATTGGGCATGGTAAACTGCGCAAGCGATTTTGAAAAACATCCATTCGTTATCAATGGGTGTAGCGAATTGTTTGCAAAGGTTTGGGGAGAAGATAATGGTGTAGGCGTAAGAAGCGCTGTAGGCATGGGCTCGCTGCCCGATAATATACCTGTTGAGATTGAAGCCATATTTGAACTGGCCTGAGCCAATAAAGTTGCTGATTATTTCAACAATATTTTTACAGCTTTAAAAAATAAGTATGCACTGGTTTACTATAACAAATATTGATACCATTGATTCACCTGCACTGGTAATTTACAAGGAAAGAGTGGAAGAAAATATAGCACTTTTAAAAGGAATGGTGGAGGGTAAAGTTGAAAGGCTTCGCCCTCACGTAAAAACAAATAAGATAAGCGAAGTGTGTCAGATGATGATGGACGCCGGTATCACTAAATTTAAGTGCGCCACCATCGCCGAAGCCGAAATGCTGGCTATGATAAAAGCGCCCGACGTGCTGTTATCTTACCAGCCCGTGGGTCCCAAAGCAAACCGTTTAGCTGCGTTGGTGGAGAAATATCCCGACACAATTTTCTCCGCAGTAATCGACAATATTCATTCAGCAGCATACCTTTCCCAATTGTTTACAGCAAAAAAATTATCGCTCAATTTATTTCTTGATCTCAATACCGGTATGAACAGAACAGGGATTACTGCCGCCCACGCTGCACAATTATTTGAAGCTGTCCGTTCGTTGCCTTCTGTAAAAGTGATTGGCCTGCATGGGTACGATGGACATATTCATGATACCGATCCTGCACTGCGCAAACAACACGTAGATATGGCTTTTAGCAAAGTGGAGATTCTTGCCGCGGCCATTGAAGCGGTATCGAAGCAACCCGTTATCATTGTAGCTGGAGGTTCTCCCACCTTCCCGGTATATGCCGATAGAAAGGAGGTGGAATGCAGCCCTGGGACATTTATTTTTTGGGATTGGGGCTATAAGCATACCATGCCGGATGAACCTTTTGACTATGCAGCCCTGGTAATTACACGGGTAATTAGTATTGTAGATGAACACACCATCACCACCGACCTGGGGCATAAATCTGTCGCTGCAGAAAATCCTTTTCCGCGGGTACATTTTTTAAATGCACCTGAAGTGGAGCCAGTGTCGCAAAGTGAAGAGCACTTGGTGGCAAAAGTACCTGATGCTTCAAAATATACAATCGGACAGGTATTTTACGGCGTACCGGTGCATATTTGCCCTACCGTTGCTTTGTATGAAAGAGCGGTAGTGATTGAAAATAATATCGCTTCAGCTGAATGGAAAGTTATTGCGAGAGACAGGAAGATTACAGTGTAATAAAACACTATGCTGCTGGAATTAACCGTATTGCCGTTTATAATATTGGTACAAAAAATCAATAATTACTTTTTAAAAATTACAATAACGCATGTTTACAATTGAAGCCCACCTGGACCTTAGCATGAATGCAATGGAATGGAACCGCGACCTTCGTTTACCAATAAATGATCTCAGGCATAGGGAACGAAACCAGAAAGACAAGGCGGACCGTAGTAGTGGTACCGTTAATTTTGCTGAGCTAAAAAAGGCAGATGTGGGATTGGTGGTGGCGACGCAAATTGCCCGCTATGTTTCACCCGAAAATCCTTTACCCGGCTGGCAGTCACCGGAGCAGGCATGGGCGCAAACGCAAGGTCAATTGGCCTGGTACAAGGCAATGGAAAATTGTGGCGAAATGAGTATGATAAAGGATATTGCGGGATTGGAAAAACACCTGGCTTTATGGAAAAATAACGAACCGAATCATACAAAACCAATAGGGTATATTCTAAGTTTGGAAGGGGCTGATTCATTGATAACGCTGGATAATTTACACACAGCTTATGAGTATGGGCTACGTGCCATTGGCCCGGCACATTATGGCCCCGGGCGCTATGCAAATGGTACAGATGCCACTGGCCATTTAAATCAACAGGGAAAAGAGCTGTTGCAACAAATGGATCAACTGAAAATGATTTTAGACTGCACGCATTTGTGCGATGATGCCTTTTGGGATGCGCTGGAAATTTTTACCGGACCTGTTTGGGCGAGTCATAATAATTGCAGGGCATTGGTAAACCATAACCGCCAGTTTAGTGACGAAATGATAAAGGCCTTAATTGAACGGGGCGCTGTAATCGGCGGTGCGTTTGATGCCTGGATGATTGTACCGGGCTGGGAGAGGGGCAAATCTTTACCACAACAAATGGATTGCACTATCGAAAAAATACTTGACCACATGGATCATATCTGCCAGTTGGCTGGCAATACAAATCATGTTGGTCTTGGTACCGATCTGGATGGCGGGTATGGAAGAGAGCAATCTCCTTACGACCTGGATACAATTGCAGACCTGCAAAAAATACCAGCCATGTTGTTGAAAAGGGGGTATTCAACTGATGCCATCGAAAATATTATGCATGGCAACTGGCTGCGTTTTATAAAAAATGCCTGGAGTTGATTTGAATCCGAATCAATCGTCTTTGGCTTGCGCCAGGGAAATGTTTTTTAAATTATTATTTTGATATTTCATGCAATAATTCTAACCCTGTGGCCGTACGTGGTTTAAATCCTGTCCAACCCTTCTCATTTGAAAGTACAGGCAAATCCAAATATTTACCATAATCTTTTTGCTTAAGGAAAATACCAAGAAAGGCCGTTACAAAATGCTGATTGATATTGTTGATACGGTATTCGTTCCATGAAGGCTCCGCATAATGGTAATATTCATTAAAGGATACGCCTGGCTTTAAGCTTGCCGCTGGCGGTGGATTCGGTGCAACATTGTGTCGTGCATTTTCATAAGTTAACAAATAGCGGTTGGCATTAACGGCACCCTTAAAAATTGCTTTGGTTCCATCTTCATACCCCGATACGTCATCGAGGCTGCCCGCAACAAAAAAGGTTGGAACGCTTAAACCCTGCAGTCCCTCGGCATCCCATACACCAAGCTGCATACCCCAGGGGGCAAAGGCAACAATCGCTTTTATTCTTGCATCATAGGTAGCTTTAAACGCGGTATTGTGTGAATTTCGTACGGAGATGGCGTTACTTCCTCCTGTCATTTTTGCAAAAGTACTATCAAGTTGATTGCTATATCCGGCGCCCGCAGCATTTATTACGCCGTACCCTCCCATGGAATAACCGATGAGGGCGGTATTATTGGCATCTGCCAAACCTGCTAAAAAATTGGTGTTGCCCGGCTTTGCCATGTTGGCAACCTGGTCTAAAACAAACAGTACATCTTTAGCCCGGTTAAGTAAAGTGCTTTGAAATGCAGCCCTGTCGGGATATGTGGATTCTGTATGATCTATCGCCACGACCACATAGCCTTTTGAAGCAAGATTTTCGGTAAGATAAGTCAGCAGCAACCTGGAACCTGGGTATCCATGAGACACAATCACTAACGGAAATCTGCCCGATGAGATATCAGGGGCCGCATCGCGTAAAGCCCTGCCGGCAAAGCTAAAAGGAATCAGCGGCCGGGCGCTGTCTTTCCATAAACCCAGCGTACTATGATAAGTAACCAGGTCGGTTTTGCCGGGCGGAATAATGGCGGGATACCATACTTCAATTTTTAAACGCCGGTCGTATAATGGATCAGCACCGCGGTAGGAATGCAGCACATCTGCCTGGTTTTTATGAATCAATTCAAGTGTTCTTACACCAACTTTAAAATCGCCCCTGGACGAAAGCTCAGGTGCATCAGGTAGAGCGTCTCCTGTTATAAATGATGTGTCATTTACCTGCGCCAAACAACATCCTGATAAAATAAGAAAATTGAAGGCGATGAAAAATTGTTTAAAAAAATTAAATTTCATAATTGATAATTAAATTTAAAGATAAACAGGGATTTTACTTACTACAAAAATGCAGAAAAAATAGAATCGTTGCTTGCAGCTTGTTTAACAGCTTGTTTTAAATAACGGCTTTTGTCTTTTTTTTTAGAAGCCTCTTCATAAGCATATGCAATACTAATCGAAGCAGGTTTAGCATATGCGGTGCTACAAAAAGAAATACCCACAGGTAAGCCATGCGCAAAACCGGGCGGGATATTGCTTACGTAGTTAACGTAAGCGCTGCCAGCGAACCGCTGCGTAAAAAAAAATCCTCTTCATATAAAAAGCTTTTGCTAAAATTAATTGTAAATATGATACGTTTTATTTTTTGTTTATTGGGGTTAACAACACTCCTGTAAACTTTTTATAGGACGCAATTGACACAAACTTTCTTTAAAATGGAGATGGGGAGAGTTGAAATAAAAAACCCCCTAAGAAAAGGGGGCTCTTGTTATCCAAACAATCCATAAAAACAAAAGCTCTTGCTGTTAGGACACGGCCTTGGGCTGGAAAGTATGGGTTAAAAAATTAAAATCTTGGACAGCGTACCGCCTCTTTGGTGCTGTTATCTTTATTAATAAATTTTTGATAAGTAATGCCAAATTCCAATCCTCCTTTGCCGTTAGTCGCAGCTGACAATTGGGAGATATTAGCGTCGTAACTTACCGATATGGCAAGTGGTTTCATCTCTATTTTTCCTACCGGAATGATGGCGTCATTCCACCGCATTACTGCCCCTCCGTGAATTAAATATCTTGGCGCATCTGCATCATCCAATTTAGCAGTGTACATTAGTCCGGTAATCAATTCGGTGTAAGGGCCTTGTTTGTTGTAATCACCCTCGATTGTTACATAAGTGTTTTCTGAAGTGCTTAACCTGATGCCTCCCGAGTAAACCCATTTAGGCGTTACCGCTAAATTGCTGTTATCATAAAACGATACTCTTGCGGCTTTATTAAAATGATGATATGCAATTCCTGCATACATATTATTATCAACGTTATCACCCAATTGGGCATTAAAGCTCATGCCGGCAGTACCATCAAAATAGGTAAATGAACTTTGATTAAACGTTTCTCCCGTTGCAAGCCCTTCGTTATACCCCCCGCCATCAAATTGGCTGTTGGTTGTTATTTTACTGCGATCGAGCCGGCGTTGTACCAGGCCACCCATAAAACCCAGGGAGAGGTACATGTTTTTTTCCCCGCTTAAAGATTTGTGGTAATTTAATGCTGGCAATATATGTGTTGCAGTAAGCGCAATATCGCCGGCCTTGTCATATAAAATCTGGCCGCCCGCCGTAATAAAATCTTCGCTTTTGCCTATGGCTATTTTGTATTCTCCACTCATTGAAACGGTTTGGTAAGGTACCGTTACACTTTGCCATTGGGTTCTGTAAACAGATTGCAAACGAACATCGCCGGAAAAAAGACCGCCCAGCGCGGGATTTCGTAAAAGTGGTGTTTCGAAAAATTGTGAAAAGTGAATGTCCTGGCCATGAACCTGCAGGGAAGTGAGCAGCATAATCATGCAACACAGTATAATGTGCACATCATTTTTCATGGGTTTCAGATTTTGGTTTCTAGGTATTTTTAAGTACAGATATAAAACGGTTAAATGGCTCTTTTAGTATGCTTGCATCAAACAAAATTGCTAATTCAGCTATATTTTATTGTTATAATTTATCGTTGAACAAGCTGTTTTTATAATTAAATGATGCAGTAAAAAAACAAGCGGTTGGTTATTTTACCCATTTTTTTACTGGCCGGATTATTCGAATTTATCATTGTATCAATGCTACGTTTCCTTTGTAATTCAGTATACTATTGTTATCACAAATAATGTCAATCATATAAACAAATACATCCGGATTTAACTTTACTCCTTTAAATGTGCCATCCCAACCGGCAGCAGGATCATTGGCACTAAAGCTTTCTTTCTGGAACACCAACTGTCCCCACCTGTTAAAGATGTGCAGGCTTTGTATTTTAAACAAGCCGGTTCCCCGCGGATAAAAAATGTCATTGGCTCCGTCACCATTGGGCGAAAAAGTGTTGGGCATAAAAATATTACCTCCGTCGCAGGTTACAATAATATTGACTTTATCCTCTGCCGTACAACCGCCGGCATTGATAACTTTAACGGTATACTCAGTATTGGTAATGGGTTTCACGGTGATGCCAGGGTAACTGTTTCGAAAGATGCCTGTAGTGGGAGACCACAATACCTGGGTAACATCATTGGAAATGGTGGGTGCCAAATCAATTGTTTTACCAACGTTGATTGTTTTATCCAGTCCTGCATCCACTAACGGGATGGGATATACCTTTATAAAAACATGCCCGGTATCGGCAAAGCAGTTCTTGTCGTCTTTGCCTACCACCATATAATTAGTGGTGCTATCAGGCGTTGCGATGGGCTTGGGGGAAACCGGGTTATTGAGACCTGTTGACGGCGTCCAGGTGTAGTTGCTAGCTCCGTCGGCAAATAATTTCGCCGACTCACCCCTGCACAATGTATCCTTGTTACCGTAAGTTATTTTGAAAGGAAATTTTACCGTCACTTTTAATGTGTCGCTGGCGGAACAGCCGTGTACTGAAGTCCCTTTTACGATGTAATAAATTTCTCCGGCAGGTGTCGCAATAGGATTGGCACATGCTGTGCAGCTAAGCCCTGCTGCAGGGCTCCAGTTATAAGTGCTTGCGCCAGTTGCCTGTAAATGAATACCCTTTTGTTTGCAGATAAAAGTATCCTGTCCTGCACTTACTGCTGGTATGTCAAAGGCTTCAATCGTTTTACTGGTGGTATCTGTACAACCGCTGCTGTTAGTTACCTGTAGCGCAATAGTATAAATCCCTGCTACAGCATAGTTTTGGACAACAGGGTTTTGCAATGTTGAAATATTGTTGTTGCCAAAATTCCATTGCCAGGTAAGTGTTGAAGTGTCAGCTACCGTTACGACACCTTTTGCCGTCATATCCAGGGGCATACAGCCGCTTGGCGTTGTGGTGAAATTGATATGTGGAGAAGGCGCTACTTTTACGGGTACCGATGCTACAATTGAATCCTTACATCCATATGCGGTTGTAATGACTAATTTGGGATAGTATAATCCCGGTGAAGTGTATTGGTGCACCGGGTTGGTGTCTGTGCTTGTCGATCCATCGTTCAGGCTCCAGTTGTAATCGGTTATGGCATCATTGCTAAATGAAGAATCAGTAAAGGAAACTGTACCGGCGTTGCAGAGCACTTTATTGCTAAAGTTAAACGCAGCCGTTACGCCGTTTACAATAATTGTATCCTTGCCCCGTATGGGTACCTGGCAACCACTTGTGTCGGTTAAAATCATCTTGGGAACATAGCTGCCGGCATAAGTATATAAATGACTGATGGTAGAGTCTGTTGATGCAAAAGTTATCCCGTCATTGAAATCCCATAAAATGGACACTGCGTCAATTGTTGAAGCGGTAAAATTAGTTTTTACCTGACCGCAGCCAACCAGCGGATTATATTTGAATGTTCCTTTTGGCCCCTTTATAAAAATTGTTTTTTCCAACTCATTCGTGCATCCTCCCGGACCGGTAGTGGTTAGCTTTACTGTGTACAATCCTGCGTAACTGTAGAAGTGTGTGGGGGCAGATGTGGTGGCAGTACTTCCATCTCCAAAGTCCCATACTGACGATACCATGTTGCTGGATAAATTAGTGAACTGAACAATGAGAGGTGGACAAATACTCATTGAATCGCTCATGGTAAAATCAACCGTTGGCATTACTATGCTAATTAAGCCGGGTTTCCTTATAGCATCTGAACATCCATATTTATCAGTAATGACAAGTGATACTGTAAAGCTGCCATTGGTTGTATAAGAATGAAGTGGGTTCTGCAAAGCAGAAATAGTGCTGTCTCCAAAATCCCAGTGGTAACTAAGGTTTGGCCCTGTTGACTGACTGGTGAATTGAACCGGTTTAGAAGGACAGGTAAGAGAGTCCTTTACACTAAATTTAGCTACTGGTTTTGAAATAATCAAAGGGGTTGCAAGGCTAAAGCTATCCATACATCCGGCCGAATCTGCGATGAGTAATTTTATAGTGTAATTTCCCTCGCCGCTATAAGCATGCTGAAATGGTGGTGCAGAATAGGTGGCTGTTTGTCCGTCACCAAACAACCAGGTAAATGTTTTTATTGGGTTTAATCCGTCAGTTACAGACAGATCATTAAAAATAACCGGCGTATTGAGGCAACTGCCGGCTACTGCGGCATTAAATTTGGCAGAAGGGCCATTCACTCTTATGGCAAGGTTTTTTACCAGCGTATCGCGGCAACCCAGCAGGTTGGTAATAATTAATTTTACAGAAAAATTTCCGGAGGTGCGATAAGTATGTGCTATCGCATTTTCGATGGTATCAATGACGGTGCCGTCACCAAAATCCCATTTAAATGAGCTGATATCACTTAGGCTTAATGCGGTGGTAAATTGAATGGTGGCACCTCGGCAAATTATGCTGTCAGACACAGTAAAAGCTGCCTTTGCATCAATAATCATTACCGGGAATGTGGTGGTGTTATCGCAGCCCGTTGTGTAATTTTTTACAGTTAAACTGGTTTGATAAATGCCCGAATGCGGATATTGGTGTGTAACGTTTTGTTGGGTGGAAGTAGTGCCGTCACCAAAATCCCAATTC
>JANYFI010000108.1 GCA_025362765.1 Ferruginibacter sp.
CAAACTCTGTTGAATTGTTGCAAATAAAAGGTTGGCTTAGTATTAGTAAACGTAAAATTATTTTGTTGTTGATACACCGTCCATGAAGCATCGGCTGCAGAAATAACCTGGCTGCCTGTTGCGCTAAAACTGAAACTAAAAGAGAGGGGTAAACTAACAGTTGAATCTTTTGCATCAATTCCTGTACTGTCTGGAGAAACAGAAGTGTCTACCTGTTCAACCAGCGCTAAAGTTATTGTAACAATTGTGCCTGGCGGCACTATCATTTTATTATCAATCAGCTCCACATCGTTTGTAAAATGTAGTGTACCGCTTTTAACAGTAAGTCCGCAAAACTGGTTATCGGGAGCTGCTACAGAAATCGAATGTGAATTGATCCATAAGCTTGATGCTGGTATAGTATAATTAGTATTGTTATGAAAGAAAAACCGGATTCTTGGAATCTGGAGTGATAAAATTAATGCCGGTTGTGCAGCGCCTTGTAAAAATAACTGTATCCCGGAAAATATTTTATAAAGGTCAAACCATGATCTTTGACCCTGTGCATTTATAAGTGGCCCTATTGTTTGCTCCACTTTTGCTCCTCTTGCCCACTCGGGCATACTACCTTTTACCTGGCTGCTTGCAAATGGAACCTCACGCCTGAATACCCTTAACGTGTTATCCGTTTGGATATCACTTTCTGCATTTATTAAAAGAGAATTGAGATATTGTAAATTTGCATCAGTGAGATGCCGTGCTGAAAAATTTGACATGTTTTCAAATTGAAAACTATGTTGTAATTCGCCACCGGCCTGCTGTTGCAAAAGTGCATTGGCAACATTTGCTTGAAATGCTTGTAACTCTTCAGTTGACGGATTATTTTCGGCTAAAAAGGAGCCTGTAAATTGCGCAAGGGTTGAAAGCAATGGATGTTCGTTCATGTAAATATTTTTACAAATTGATAATGCCTCTGCTGGAAGTGGTCGATTAAATTTCCTGTGGAAAAAGGGGGAAGATTTAAAAATAGAAGATTTATTTGTAATTAGCAAGCTCCTTTTTTATTTAACTATTACTTGGCTATTATCTTTTAGTATCTGGTAAATACAACGACAACTTAAGATATCATTTGCTGGAAATAGGGAATGAGTACTAGGGACAGTTTTAAAATAAAAAGTATGGGCATGGTTATCGGCTTTCTCTGTGTCCAATCTCATCTTACAATTACAAATTTGTAGCCGAGATGAGAGAGGTAATAAACAATAAGTAGTTCAGTAAGTTCAAACTCCAAATTGAATGGTTCATCAATCCTATCAATCACCATTGGCCATGCTACGAATTGTAGGAAAAACTTTTTCTACGCTACAAAAAGATGATATTTCAATCGACAGCCTGGAAACAAAATATCATGACCGGGATAAGGCCACCATTAATACTGTGAAGGATATGCTGTTTAAATGGATTAATATTCTGGGGAAACTGTAAAAGTTAATTCTTTAAATATATTTTGTACTTACAGCAACTACTTCATCAAACTGTTTCTTCGGGTACTATAATCCAATAAATAACCTTTCATATTCGGTTCGCTTAAGAATGACCGGTTTACCAGTGTCTCAACTTTTTCCTGCTTCAATAAAAATGGCTCAAGTAGTTTTTCCATTCGGCTCTCCTGAACCCCTATACGCCGGGCAAATTCTTCAAAATCCTGTTTCCCCCTGTGATGTGTTTTCTTAAAACTTTCTGAAGCAAAGTCATCGGCAAACAAACCTTTATCTAGCGCAAAATCGGTATCATCTACATGTAGTCTTGTGTTTACCAAATCGTACGCCGGGCTTAAGAAATAATCACCGGTTTCACTCTCCAATAATGAGAAATTTTTTAAATGGGCATCGCCATTTGAAAATAGATAATTGAAAACTACCAATGCAAAATACTTTTCAATTTCGATCCGCCATGCCGGCACAAATTGCCGGATAAGAGCAGCGGCTTCTTCATACGAATAGGTGTATTTAAAATCGGTGCCGGCGTTATCTTTTGTTCTTCCGGCAAGTGTGGCAAAGTCCTCTTTCCCCCATTTCAATCCATCTTTTTTTACATCAAACCGCCTGGTAATATAAGCAGGGGAACCGTCCTTAAAAAATATCATTCCGTTTTCCGCTGTATTGATTCCATACACCTGTGCTGCTATCTGCATGGTGACGTGTTCGTTTGCGGGAACCTGGTCTACTTTTTTAAGATCTCTTGGAACCGGTTTTAATATATAGGTGCCCAGTTCACCTTCTTCAGTAAGCCGCAATTTATTTTTGCTTAATAGTAAAGACATTTTTTCCTGTACACCGGATATGGATATGCGCTTACGGTTTTCCATAAATTTTTCAGCGTCTTCTTCATTCACCTGCGGCGCATCATAAGGAAGGATATGGCTTACCTGTTTGTTATCAAACATTCTTCGCAAAAATGCAGGGCTATAGGTTGAAAAACCTTCTGCAAGGCTACCGGGGCAATATTTCATTTCTGGAACGCTCATTATTGTTCGATGGGTTTAACTGTTATGGCACCAATGGTATCATATTGGGCAGTAGCTGCAAGCAAACCAAAATTATCCTGTTCATCTATTTTTAGCAGGCGGTTTTGCAATTGCCTGTTTACACCTTCCGAAAGCATATTAAAAAAGAACGGGAACAAAACTGCATTTGTATATTCCTGTTGCGATTTAGGAAGGGTAAGACTTATGGCAGGTTTGTTGGTGTCTGCGTAATAGGCATCATCATACCTGAATGTATATTCTGTACGGCTTTTTTCTGTAAGAATGCCTGCATATTCCTTGTTTCTATAGATCGCCAGCTTTCTCATGAAACTGATTTAGTAAGAACTTTCTTTACTTCTAATTTTACATCCAGACCCAGTACATCTGTTATCTTTTCAAGGATATCGATGGTGGGATTTGCCTGTCCTCTTTCAATCTTATACAAAGTATTGGTGGCAACTTTTGCCAATTGGGCAAGGTTGGGCTGTGTAATCTTTAAGGCCTTTCGCCTTTGTTTTATGCTTTTTCCTATTTCCTGTATTAGCATTATAGTGTGATTTTGAATATAATATTACAAAAAAAATGATAAATAATACAAAAAATCACAGTATAGTGTGATTTGAGGTATTTTTTATAGAAAAATGATTCTCTAAAGCTGTAAATCACATTATAGTGGTAAAAGTGAAAAGAGGCGATCAAACACTGCCAAAAGGAAATCAAATAATTTATTGTGCACTATCCATTGGTTGTTAGTCTAAAATTAGCGGTTGTCCTACCTGGCTTACTTTCAATTTGAGATGGTTTGGAAATGTTTTTGTAATTAATATATTAACGGATTCGTAACTACTCACCCCTTCCGAATCATCATTTTATAGCATTTTTTGAGAATCGAATAGTTATCCACATTCGGCAGTATGAACTTGCGTTGCAGGCCTCGTAGAGCAAAAAATGTTTTTTAAAATTTCGGCTATTTGATTGTAGAGGGATGGTTTTAAAAAATCCGTTTTTTCGGACTTTTTTTTGTGTATAACAATGTTGATTTGTGCATTAAAATGCTT
>JANYFI010000125.1 GCA_025362765.1 Ferruginibacter sp.
TAAAGAATTTTTTATCTTAAGCAAGGCAGGTAACCTGGATGCAATTCCTGCGGGAAGCATTGAGATTAAACAGTACATTGCCAGCAATCACAACTTTAATAATAATTACAACGCCTTAAATGTTGACATGGTATATAGCTGGCGGTTTGCCCCGGGAAGTGAATTTAATATCGTATGGAAAAATGGTATCAATACGTATGAACGGGATGTGATACATGGTTATTTTAGTAATGTTCAAAACACAATTGCTGCTCCTCAAAACAACAGCGTATCTGTAAAAATTCTTTACTATATCGATTACCTGCAGTTGCACAAAAAGAGGGCGTAAGTCTAAGTACTTAGATTATTTCAGCATAGCTTTATTTACCGGTTTTTCTAACAGGTATTTGTAAATGAATTTCGTTTTCAGGTTCGTGTAATGTAACCATTTGTTACCGCCCCAGCCATGCCTGCCGCCGCTGTATTCCATAAACTCAAAGTCCTTTTTTGCATCTTGTAATTTGCTGATGAGGTTAATGCTGTTTTGAATGTGTACATTGTCATCAATAATACCATGTACAATTTGCAGCATGCCTTTGTATTTGTCAACATAACTCAGCACAGAGCTCGACTTGTAACCTTCCGGATTTTCTGCAGGTGTATCCATGAAGCGTTCTGTATAATGCGTGTCATAAAAACTCCAGTCTGTTACACTGCCACCAGCCATGCCATGGGTAAACACATCGCTGCCATAGGTTAATGCATAACAGGTGATATAACCACCATAACTAAACCCTGTGATGCAAATTTTTGTTGGGTCTGCACTGCCATTTGCTATCAGCCATTTTACCATCGTGCTGTAATCTTTCATCTCCCAGTAGCCAAGATTACGGTACATGTAATTCACGCCTTCTTTGCCAAAATGCCCGCTGGCACGATGATCCATCACTACCTGTATTAAACCTTCTTTGGCATAAAACTGCTGGTTGCCATTCAGGCTCCAGCTATCCCAGCAGGAGCCTGCATTGGGGCCGCCATAAATAGAAATCAACACAGGATATTTTTTGCTTTTATCCATATTTACTGGCCAGGTTACTTTCATCGGCAAGTCGTATAAACCATCATCACTTTTTACCCGGAGCAATTCTGTTGCAGCCAGGTTATAACTTGCAAATTCAGCAGTTTTTGCATCGCCTATTTCTTTAACAATCTTTCCCTTATTGTTTAGAAGGGTCATTTTTGTTGGTGTGGCAGAGTTGGAATAAGTGGTAATAAAATAACCGGCCTCTGGCGATAAATTGATATTGGTATTATTGGTTTCGCCAAAGCTTAACCGTTGTAAATTTTTGCCATTTAGGCCAACACTGTAAAAATCAATACGTGCCGTATTTTCCCTGCTTCTTGCAGTAAAATAAACCACGCCTTTTTTCTCATCTACCCTGGTAAGATTAAGTACTGTAAATTTACCACTGGTAACGGGGTTGATTAATTTGCCGGTGATATCGTACAGGTACAAATGATTCCATCCCGTTTGATCACTCTCTAAAATAAAGCTTTTGCCGCTGCTTAAAAAGTGCAGTCTTTCATAACCATCCTCCAGCTGAATCCATGTTTTTTGTTGCTCGTCATACATTTCTTTTTTAGCGCCTGTAGATGGGTTGACGCTCCAGATTTTTAAATTTTTTTGCCCGCGGTTAAGCCATTGTACCCACAAGGCGCTGCCATCAGGCGTCCAGTAAGGCGCACCAAAATACTGGTCGTCTTTTTCATTAAAATCTGCAAATACAATATTGCCACCATCGGGCGCCACCACACCAATTTTTATTTGCGGATTGGCATCGCCCACTTTTGGATACCGTTCTTTTTCAACATAACCATGTTGCCCGTTTCCGTCAGTTATAGTGTACACCGGCACAGGCGAATCGTCTGTTCTGAAAAAGGCCAGGTGTTTGCTATCGGGGCTCCACCAAAAAGTACGGTACAAACTTGCCCTGCCTAAAATTTCTTCGGTGTACAGCCAGCTTGCATAGCCGTTTAAAATAACATCGCTGCCATCTGTAGTAATGCGGTTTTCTTTTTTTGTTGAAATATTGATGGTATATAAGTCATTGTATTTTGTAAAAGCCATATAATTATTATCAGGGCTAATAACAGGATTTAGTTTTTTTGCAGTGTCACTGGTGAGCTGTGTTTCAACGTCATTCACCTTTATAAAAATGTTGCCGTTTTTAAGATAAGCGCTTGCCTTTGCAGCAGTAGCAGGTTTTATATCTGTTGAGCTAAGCTCTTTTTCAACGCCTGTTTTACAATCCAGTATAAATCCTTTTGCATTCCTTGTAATACTTACATGGCTGTCATCTATCCATTTATTAATAACAGGCAAGGATTGAATAATGCCTTTGAAATCGTTTTTAAAATACTGGTCGTCGGTAAGTTCTTTTTTTTGCGCCATCGCATACAAGGATAGCAGCACCAAAACAATAGTGGAAGTTGTGTTTTTTACAAGAGATAGCATAGTTAACCTGTTTAAAATTTTTGCGCCAAGATAGTTTTTTTGAAGGAGATGAAAAAGTGAGGTTGATGGCCGGAGAAATGCAGTTTATAAGATGATCTAC
>JANYFI010000178.1 GCA_025362765.1 Ferruginibacter sp.
TTTTCAGATTCGCCTGCTGAACGCCCCAGTTTGGTATCCATCTGTTTACACAATTCTTTTACCAGTGCAATGTTGGTCCATTCATTGTGACCGCCGATATTGTATGTTTCGCCCATTTTACCGGTATGAAAAATAACGTCAATCGCTTTTACATGATCCTCTACAAATAACCAGTCGCGGATATTTTCGCCTTTGCCATAAATAGGCAGGGGTTTGTTATTGATGATATTGTGTATGCAAAGCGGAATTAATTTTTCAGGAAAATGAAAAGGGCCATAATTGTTGCTGCAGTTGGAAATTTTTACCGGCATGTGATACGTGTGGTAAAACGCTCGCACCAAATGGTCAGAAGCCGCTTTGGAGGCAGAATACGGGCTGCGGGGATCATAAGCTGTTTCTTCAGTAAAAAAACCTTCGGCACCTAGTGAGCCATACACTTCATCGGTGGAAATATGGTAGAATAGTTTGTTATCGAAATTGTTTTTCCAGTATTCTTTAGCTGTTTGCAGCAGGCAGCCGGTGCCCACCACATTGGTAGTAACAAAAGCTAGTGGGTCGGTAATTGATCTGTCAACATGGCTTTCGGCAGCACAATGCAGTACCGCGGTAAAATTATGTTTCTCAAACAAGGTTCTTAAAAAAGGCAGGTCGATAATATCGCCTTTTACAAACTCATAGTTGGCACTGTCTTCAATATCCTTTAAATTTTCAAGGTTACCGGCATAGGTAAGCTTGTCAAGATTTACGATGTTGTACTGCGGATATTTGGTAACAAATAACCTTGTTAAATGAGAACCAATAAAGCCGGCGCCGCCGGTAATGAGTATAGTATGCATGGGTTAATTATTAAAAGTGTGTAAAATTAGAAATAAATATTTAATTAAAAGTCAATTCGTCGTTCTACAAAATGATTAAGTCAATGAATAAATCTCAATATCTTTACTGACATCATTAAAAAACGATAATGTAATTTTAGTATGCAAGACTCAATTACGAGCGTACCTCATATTTTGTCGTTCTATGATCTCCTGCTTACCCCTATTTACTTTTTACTGTTGCTGATGTGGGTTATTTACTGGAAAAAAAAACATTACCAACAGGCGCCCTTTAAAAAATATATCGTTCCTGCATTTACAATTAAGGTCATTTCCTGTGTTCTATTGGCATTGTTGTATGAATTTTATTATGGCTACAGCGATGCGCACAATTACTATACAGGGGCGCTTGAAATTTGGAATGCTACGAAACACAGCCCGTTGTATGGTCTGGAGCTCGTATTTAAACCCATGGATAATTGGTCGACTGCTGCACAACAATTTAGCATACACATGTCCTATCCGGGTTTTACAGGTAGTATAACAAATATGTTTAGAATATCAGGGTTAATTGGAATGTTTTGCTTCGGTACATATTTACCTATTGCATTGGTTATTAGTCTGCTTAGTTTTTTAGGAAGTTGGAAAATCTTCAAGGTGTTTGCAGAAGAGTTTCCTTCCTATTACAAGCAAATCGCATTAACCTGTTTATTTGCTCCCTCTTTTGTTTTTTGGGGAACCAATATTTTAAAAGATCCTTTATGTATATACGGACTAGGATTATGCGTAGAAGCGCTATATAAGTTACTTAAAAGAAAATTCAGCTTCTACAGTTTGCTAAAAATACTGATCGGATCTTTGTTAATGCTTTCTTTAAAAAGTTACATTTTTTATATTTTTTGTATAGCCGGCTTATTTGCTATCTATGTAAATGCCGTTTCCAGTGTAAATGCCCGCTTTAAAATCTTTACAAGATTGGGAATGATATTGGCGGTATTATTTGCGGTAGTACTTGTTGTAACGAAACGGACTTTTTTATCAGATATATTTACCAAAGAAATTATGAACGAAGTAACAGTGGTACAAAATGTGCAAAAAGACCAGGGTGGATCTGTATATGTTTTGCCTGATGTAGATGACGGCAGTTTCCCCGGTATTTTGAAAACCTATTTGCGGTCTTTAAATGTGGCTTTATTCAGACCCTACGTTTGGGAAACTTCCAACATCATCGCCGTTGCCAACGCGTTGGAGTCTTTCGCTGTATTGCTGCTAACGCTTTATCTTCTCATCAAATTAAAAATTTCCGGCTTCTTTGTGATTGCATTTGAAAATAGGGTATTGGCATTTTCCCTGTTGTTTACTTTATTGCTTGCCCCGCTCGCTGGCCTTGTTTCATTTAATTTTGGCACACTTGTAAGATACAAAGCGCCCATAGTACCATTTTACTATACGTATCTAATCATACTTTTTTG
>JANYFI010000187.1 GCA_025362765.1 Ferruginibacter sp.
ACATCAATCATAACATTTTCACCAATGGAAATAAATGGAACCTGCAGGGAAGCCTGGTAGTGGCAAAAACAGTTACCCCTGATTTTGGACTTGGCATCGGGCATGCAGCAGGGTCAACAGATGCAGACCAGGTGCTGACAAACCCCGAACGCAAAGCCTATACGTTGCATTCCATCTATTATAATTTCAGGGAAAAAATCTACAAAAAAATTATACCCAATCTGTTTGCAGGCGCAGGTGTATCATTCGAAGTAAGGAAACATATTGAAGACACCAAATCAGCAGCTACCGCTTTAACGCCCTATCGTATTTATAGCGACCGGTATGGTTTTAACCAGGCGCAATACAGTGCGAACGGCCTGTTGCTGAATATGCAGTATACTACAAGAGACAATCAAAACAGGGCTTACAAGGGTATTTACGCTGATGCCGGTATAAGAGCCAATCAAACCTGGCTGGGCAGCACAAAAAGTGCTCTTCAATTTACAACTGATGTAAGAAAATATTTTAGTTTATCACACCGCAATCCCGAACGCGTGATCGCCTTATGGAACTGGGGTTCTTATTTATTAAGCGGAACAATCCCTTACCTGGAACTTCCGGGTACCGCCAGGGATGGTGCTTTCAGGAGCGGGCGGGGTTATACTGTTCAATATTTTAAAGGAACAAAGTATAATTATTCGGAAGTAGAATACCGGTTCCCCATCACCCGAAATAAATTTTTAAGCGGCGTTGGTTTTTTCAACATGCAAACCGCCAATAACGACTTAGGTACAAAACTTTTTGAACAATGGCAACCAGGAGGTGGTGCGGGCCTGCGGGTGTTATTCAACAAAACCACCCGAACAAATTTGTGCCTGGACTATGCCTGGGGCAAATATGGAAGAAAAGGCTTCTTCCTGGGACTAAACGAAGCATTTTAACGCAATGAATGTTAATGAAAGCAAATAACTTCCTGTCGGCGGTCCAGCTACATCAATATTTCGTATTTTTAAAGCCTAATCTTATTGTATGCGCACAAGTATTTTTACAGCCATCCTGTTTTATGCCATCACTGCAAAGGCACAAGTAATGATGCCTGCGGGCATTGCTGGTTATGCGCCAGGTACAGTCTCCGGCAATACTATCAATTTAAGTCCGGACAGCATTGCCAAAAAGAAATGGGCGTTTAACCGCTATAATGCACTTTCCAGCAGTTTTATTTTTTCAAAGGGCGGTAGCGCCACGGTAATAAGTGCGCCCATTGGTTTGCAGGTAACCCGCCTGCTAACCAAAAACTTGTATGCCTTTGTCAATGTATCTGTTGCACCATCCTACGTCAGTTTCAATTCCTCTTTTATCAATACTGGATTTAATAAATTGAATTCTGTGAATCAATTTCCGCAGCAAAACAGTCTGGGTATGTACACCGCCGCTTCCATGGGATTAACGTATATAAATGATGCCAAAACATTTTCTATTTCAGGCAGCATCAATATAGAAAAAAGCAGCAATCCTTTTCTACCCCTTTCCCCGGTAAATGGATTGGGCGTAATTCCGTCTCGGGGCAGAAACTGGTAATATCAATTACTGTATGTGTGTAAATTCATTCTGTTAAACACTGTTGATACAACCGCCGCCATTGGTAGGCTTATTAATAATTAAAAATAGTTGGGCCATTTACATAAAAAATTCTTCAAATAAAAAATCTCCGTTTTTACGGAGATTTTTTTTAAGGTGATTTTATATTTCTATTTGATAAACCTTTTCGTAAAACTTACATTATTAACAATCATTCTTAATAAATAAGTTCCCGGCGCAAGCCTTACGGCAGTAAGCGGCATGCTATAAGTTCCCTGGTCCATTGTTCCTTTATGAATACTTTGAACAATGCGGCCATCCATGGAAATAACCTGTAAATCAACTATGGATGTTTTAGCCAGTTGCACCTGAATCCAGGTGTTGCTGTTAACCGGATTCCCCATAATAGACCAGCCAAAGTTTTTAAAGTCGAGATGAATGGTAGACGAATAATGGAAGCTACCATCCACGTCAACCTGTTTTAACCGGTAATAGTTGGATCCGCTCAGTACTTTCTTGTCAGTAAAATTGTAGCTGTTAGTAACTGAAGAATTACCGCTGCTGTTGACAAAACCAATTGCGTTAAAAGCGCCGCCATCCATACTTTTTTCTACTTCAAAACCTTTGCTGTTTAGCTCGTTGGCTGTGCTCCAGTTAAGCGAAGCCTGGCTCTCAATCAATTTACCATTGAAGTCTATAAAGCTAACGGGTAGCGGTCCTGCTTCAACGGTAGAGTCTGTAAATGTGTAATTGCCAAACTCTGAGTTACTGTAGTTGTTTACTTTAATATAGTAAGTACCTGCAGGCAGCGCATTCAGGTCAAGTACACCCGTTGCAGGACCATTTCCATTAAAAATTTCTACAGATCCGGCCAATGTTGCAGCATCACTATTGTAAACGGACATTACCATATCAAGCGGATTATTGCTATAAATACTGCCCCGGACTGTCTTTAAAGTAAGATGTAAAAATCCGGCAGACCCCGTAGTTATTTTATACCAGTCGGCTGAATCCCGGCTATTATTGTAATAGTATCCAAGATGCCCGTTGGTAGCAACGTTTGGCTGAATAATAACCGCCGTAGCTGTAGTTCCGTTTGGCTCAGCATCTGTAACAACCGGAGGTAATATCAGGCTATCTGAAAT
>JANYFI010000202.1 GCA_025362765.1 Ferruginibacter sp.
ATTGTACAAAAAATTAAATATGGATACCAACAATGTTACGGGCCAACAATTATTAAAACAGCCATTTTTATTTTAAATTTTTTCATGCTGACTGACGCCATAATTCGAAGCATGAATCATTATGTCTCGCAATCAAAATCCAAAAATCGCCTTTAATTTATTGTCTATATCCGCATCATTTTCATTAAACTGACCCAGCCACTTGCCCACTATAATCCCTTCCGTATTTATTAAATAACACATGGGTATGGGGGTAGCTTCGTATTTCATGCCAATGCCGGTTTCCCCAATATTTTCTTTCCCAGTAATGGCCAGTACATGATACCAGTTATTGGTACGGCCCTTTTCTATTGCCTTTAGCCATGCCTCCTTATCCTTATCTTCTGAAACAGCTATAATTGCCAACCCTTTCGATTGGTATTTATCATACAAAATTTTTAGGTGGGGGATTGATTCCCGGCAAGGGATGCACCAACTTGCCCAAAAATCGATGATTACCACTTTTTTACCTTTAAAAGCAGACAGCGTAATATTTGAGCCATTAATATCCTTCATCACAAAATCTTTTGCCTGCATACCAACCGCTGACCCTTCTTTTCTTTTTATGTCCCGTAACATCGACCTCATCCAGTAACTATTTCTAAGTCTGGAGGAAAAGATATTGCAATAATATTTAGCAGAATCTTTTTCAAACTTATATATTGTATATTGCTTCTCAAGTAAAAATGCACTCATATACTTATTGGGGTGATCTGCAACATATTTCAATTCTATTAAGTTGAACTGTTTTTGCAATGAGTCCATTCGTGAAAAAATCAACTCTCTCTTTTCCATCACATGCGCTATTTGAACCGAATCATTTGTCTTTAAAAAATAGTTAAGAGAATCATTTAAAACGTTTAGGGTAGAATCAATTGGCCACAACTTTGCATAAATCGGCCTCTTAGTTCTTTCAAGTAAATCATAAGCATCTTGAATTGATGAACCATTTACTTTGATTGACTTAAAGTGATTTTCCCTTAAAAAAATTTCCATCTTGCCGGATTCAATAAACACATCAACATAGTTGCTATCTTCGATGCTTCCTAAAGCCAATTTCGACGTCAACGCCAATGTTGTCGGGCCACTAATGATCCCGTTCAACGAGAATCGTCCATTGACTATTTTACACTCTTTTGTAATCCACTTATCAGCGGCATCTCTGTAAGAACAGGAAATGACTTTTGTTTGGCCGCCAAAAAACTTGCCGGTTATTGAAAACGATTTATCGTTCCCACCTTGCGCACACGAAATAGAACAATAAATAGCCATGAAAATACACAACATGAAGTGTCTCATAATTTTAATCTTTAAATTGATCAATGCTATCAAAACAAACTCATTTATCTGGCAGATGTAAATGCACACTGTTCAACAAATGAGCTTGATTCAATATTAGTCACCGTCGTAAGTTGGTTCTTCGATTACTTTTTATTATTGACAAGTACGATTAGTCCCACATATTGATGCCGCCCAGTACCAATAAAGCCTGCACCGCAAGGCAAAGTACGCACCATTGCTTTGCAACCTTCCACTGGTAATAAACAGAAAACACCATATAAGGCAAGGCGAGTATATTTAACCACGCTAAAAAAGTAACGGTGTTTGTTAAGCACGGTACCGGCAAATATCAATGCCATCAGACTTCCGGAAAAATAAAAGAATCCAACTTCGCTCCAGCTAAGCCAGGTAAATAATTTTGATTGTTTGCCGGTGAGGATGGCACTGCAATTACCCTTTACAATGCCTGAACACACTTTTTGCAACACCGGGTTATTTTTATCAACCTCATACCAAAGCAACAAGGATGTTACAATAACACCAACAAGTAATATAAAACATTGAGGGTAAATGGCTGTAGTATTAAAGCCAATACTGGCAAGGCTATCATTGATTGCCCTGTAAATAAAAAGCAGCGAAAGCGTAAACAATAAAATAAAAAAAGATGTTGGAACCAACGCATTTATAAAAGCCCTTTTTTTATTTTGCTGGTAAGCTTTTTCACCTGAGTTGTCCGTTGTTTCAGCAATTAAATAAATGCCAGTCCAGCTTTGTAAAAAACGTTCTCTTGTAACAGTACTAAGCTGGTTATAATTTTTTGTATAGTAATCAATATGGGTTGGTGTAACTGCCGCAACAATAGCCAATGGATACTCTTTGTTATTGGTATAGGCCAAAAAAGGTGTTGGCAACTCCTCAATTTTTTCCGGTTCAATTTTACCGGCTCCGTTGGGTATGTTCCATTTGTTAAGGGAGTCGCTAATACAAAGCAGGCCAGGCCAGTCAGGATGGTTTTGCAAAGTTTCGTTTACCGTGTTGCTATTTACTTTTACATGTTGCAATTGTAAAAAAGCAATGGTTGCATGTACATTGGGTTGGTATTGATTAAACATAACCTTGCCTGTTAAATTAAATAAACATAAAAAAATTAAGTGGGATGGAGGTAAGGCGTATCGTTGTAAACAGGTTGGTAAGTTGTAACATTAATTTGATAAATCATAAT
>JANYFI010000241.1 GCA_025362765.1 Ferruginibacter sp.
ATCTGCTGCTTTAGCAGGAATTGTTCTTGCTTCAAGAAAATGTCCAAACCGAATCATATCCTGCCTGCGCACCATTTCCCAGGCCAGCTCTCTCGCTCTTTCCGCATACAGGTTGTCCAGAGTAAGATCACCACTTTTCCAGTCATGACTTGTACTGCCTGAATAGGCTCGTCTGCGTACTTCGTTTACATTCTCCAGCGCATCATCCAGGTTGGTACCTGCACGAAGCTCGGCTTCTGCTTTCATCAACAGAATATCCGCATAGCGAAAAACAGGTACATCATTGCTGATATTGTCACCTACATTTCCACCCGGTTCTGGCCAATACTTTACGTTTCTTAATCCCGCCAACCGGAAATAGGGTGCAGGGTTAGAAACTAAATACATCGTATCAAAATAGGCAAGTGGCAGTCCTGACTGATCATCATAAATTTTGATTGCTCCGGGATTGGCAGTGCCAAGTCCGACAGGATCATTATTACTGCTTGAATACAGAATGTCTTGATAAGGAGGATATGGAACGCCTTTTACATATTGTTGTCCAATAAGGAACTGCCCGGTACGCTGGTCGTTAAAGGTTCTGTACACATTGGCGTTACCATCAACAGTCCTATTTTGATATACCGAAGTAGTATCATAAAAACTATAGAAAGAATGAGAGGTAGACATACCATTGTTTCCCATTCCATTTTGGCCAAATGTATAAAACGCGTTGTTAGCCATAATAGACGCCACCACAATATAGTTACCTCCGCCGGCTGGTATTACACCCGCTTTGTAAGGCACAACAAAAATATTTTCTGTAGATGCTTCCTGCACTTTATCCCTGAAATTGTCAAAGTAATTTGACATTAAAGTGTATCCTCCCGCTTTAATCGCATCGCATTGTGCAATGCATTCTGCCAGCCTTGGCGTACCGGTATATATTTCTGCATTCAAATATAATTTCGCCAGCAGGCTATGCGCAAAATACTTGTTCACCTTGCCATACTTTGTAATATCAGTTGCAGTAGAAAGTTCAGGCAAAGCAGCCGTTAATTCTGTTACCAGAGAATCGAATACCTGTGCCTTTGGCAGTGTTACTACTGTAGTTGGATCTTGCTTAAAATTGGTTACGTAAGGCACATTGCCAAAAAGATCCAGTGCCAGGTAATAAAAATAAGATCGCAACGCCTTCATCTCTGCAAGGTCAGATTTTACGGTAGCAGGTGCGGGACTCAAATTATTCAGCGTGTAAATGATGTAATTACATTTTCCAATACCGCTAAAAATATCTGCCCATGCCCCTTCATTTACTCCACCACTTCCGGGCTTTTCCAGGTGGCTCCACATGTTGGTCCACATGCCGCCATCACCCCAGTCGCCACCACGGGTTGGCGTAATCATTTCATCGGATGAAATTTCATTTTCCCAGTATATACCGGAGTTGCCGCCCAACGCCTGCAATGCTGCGTATGCAGGCGATTTCCCGGCAGCAATCTGTTCAGGTGTTTGCCAAAAATTTTCATTTACAATCTGACTATATACTTTTGTATCGAGTTTGGTGCAGCGCAGTCCGGTAAGCGAAAGAACAACCAGTGCAACCAATGTTATATTAAATTTTAACTGTTTCATTTTTGTGTTTGTTTAAGATTCAAAATTTGTTCACTCCGCACATCGCTATTTAAAAGAGATGTTTACGCCTATTGTAAGTGAACGCGATTTTGGATAAAAGCCTCCTCCTCCATTATATGTTAAATCAATGAATGCCGGTGTTGCCTGGTTGTCAACTGTAGCAATTTCAGGATCCAGTCCTTTATAAGGTGTAACTACAAAAAGATTGTTTCCGGAAACATATAAACGCATGTTATCAATTCCTTTTATTGCCGGGAGCGTATAAGACAAGGTCAAACTTTCAAGCCTTAAGTAAGATGCATTTTCCAGCCAGTAGTCAGATGGTGTTGGATTGTCTCTTAATCCGCTGGTTACTGCTTCTTTCAATGTATTTACAGAAGGCAGGTTATTGTAATTGGCCAGGTTGAGGTCGGTGTTGTTAAATATCTTCGCCCCGGAAACACCCCGGAAAAATACATTCAACGCCCATTTTTTGTAAGCCAGGTTAGAAGAGAACCCGTAATTGAATTTTGGATAGGGATCGATGTACCGGTTTTTAGCCTGCAGGTAATCTGTGGTTGTACCACCGTCTGTTTCAAACTCTGATAAACCCGCCGCTGTTTTTCCTACATAGTGCGGCAGGGAAAAAGTATAGGGCGATTTACCAACGATTAAAAATGTGATGGGATTACCGCTTAACCCCCTGCCACTGGCCGAACCTACCGGTATATTATCTGTTGATAATTTTTGTCCGTTCCAGGTTCCGGACAGGCTGGTTATTTTTGTGTTGATGGTAGTGATCTGTCCGCCAATTGACCAGGTAAGATCTTTTGTGCGAACGATATCGCCATTCAGTTGAAGCTCTACACCCTTGTTGGTAAGGCTTCCCACATTGGCCAATACGGTGGATACAAAATTGGGTGGAACCTGTACGGTATAATTATACAGCAGGTGCCTGGTTTCATCATTAAAAGCGCTAAAAGATCCTGTTAAACGATTTTTAAACAGGGCGAAATCGAAGCCAATATTTTTACCGTGCCTTTCTTCCCAAACCAGGTCTGGATTAGGGTTTTGATTGGGTGAAAAACCTACCGGATATGGGTTGGTGGTGTTGGTAGGATCATAAGTAACACCGCCACTGCTTAACGTAGTGAGTGTATTGTAGGCGCCAATGGCATCCTGGTTGCCCACCACACCGTAGCCTGCATTAATTTTTAATTCATCCAGCCAGCTCACATCCTTTAGGAAAGATTCGTTCTTTAAACGCCATGCACCCGACACGGATGGGAAATTACCCCACCGGTGATTGGCACCAAATTTAGAGGAACCATCGCGACGGAAACTAGCTGTTAGATAATACTTCGAATTGTAGTTGTAGGTCAACCTTCCCAGGAAAGAAATAATTTTATACTCTTCTTTATAGGAGTTGATCGTATTCAAACTTGAGTTACCATTCTGCAATGAATTATCTCCGTTGGCATCTACGGCAAAGCCTTTTCCTGCAGCACTGTACATATCGTACGAATAATAATTGTATTCATACACACCTGTAGCGGTAAAATTGTGTTTGCCAATACTGGTAATGTAATTAGCGTGCATATCACCTTTTCGGGAATCTCTGTTGGAAGAAGATTTAATGGCGCTGTTCAGATTGTTCCATCCCGGAATTACCGGCAAATAATAATCACCCTGTGTATTAAATTTAGTAAGCGATCCGGTAACACCAACTGTAAGGTCTTTCAACAATTTATAATTTACAGTGGCGTATTCCTGTGTGAGGTGTTCCTTTGCCTTATTGGTTACCATGTTCTGCAGCAGCACGGGATTTTGATAGTTGTATTGATATACAGGGTTATCAGTTCCATCGGCTAATTTAATGCGGATATAGGGAGGCATTACATAGGCATAATTAAAAATGTTCCTGTTTACCAGGTTCCTGTCAGTAGAAGTATTTACAATACCTATCTGGATAGTCAGTTTATCGTTCAATGCTTTTTGTTCTGCATTTAAACGCAGGCCCACCTGTTCTTTGCCGGTATTTATTACAATGCCTTGCTGGTTCAAATAGGTTAAAGAACCACGGTAATTAAATTTATCGGTTCCGCCTGTAATACCTACTGTATGGTTGTGGGCGATGCCGGTGCGTAAAATAGCACCTACCCAATCGTTGGTAGTACCTGGACTGCTGTTGGCTGTTTCAAGTTGCGCTGCATCCTGGCCAAGTTTAACTGCTTCAGCCAAAAACTCGGGCGTGCTCAACAGGTTTGGTTTTTTTGCTACGGTTGAAGACGACAGGTATCCGGAGTAGTCAACCTGCGTGCGGCCACCACGGCCCTTTTTGGTGTTAATGATAATTACGCCATTGGCGCCACGGGAACCATAAATTGAAGTAGCGGACGCATCTTTTAATACATCGTAAGAAAGAATATCGCCAGGAGGGATATTTGAAATCTGGTTAATGTCATCAAGAATAACACCATCTACAACCGCTAAAGGACTTTGTCCACCGGCCAGGGATGTTTGTCCGCGAAGCCTGATTACTACAGGTGAGTTGGGATCGCCATCTATTTTTGTAATCACAAGCCCTGCAACTTTTCCCTGTATCTGGTCCATTGGGTTTGTAACCAGCCCCTGCGTAAAATCTTTTGCACCTATACTGGATACCGCACCAGTAACATCTTTTTTGCGGGCGGTACCGTATCCTACCACCACTATATCGCTCAACCCGGCAGCTTCTGCTTTTAAAGAAATATTGATATTGGTTTGTTTGCCGATGCTTACTTCCTGTGATGCATATCCAACATAAGAAACTACCAGGATTTTAGCATTGTCGCCTGCATCAAAAGAAAAACTGCCATCTTCCGCCGTAGTGGTAGCCTTGGAAGATCCCTTTACCTGCACGGTTGCGCCGGATAAAGGCTCGCCTTTTTCGTTGGTTATTTTACCGCTGATGGTAGCTATCTGCACTGGCAAATTATCCACTGCGTTGCCAACCGGTTTTTCCGAAATCACAATCAGGCTCGATTCTTCAATCAGCCTGTATTTAAGTTTTGTTGAAGCCAGCACTTCATTCAGCACCTGCGACACCGGTACATCATTTACCGTAACGGTTACAATATGGCCTGAAGGAATGATATCATTACTAAAAGCAAAGCGGTAAGAAGTCTCTTTTTCTATGGCTTTGAAAAATTTAGTAAGCTTTACTTCCTTCAGCGAAAGGCTGATTTTTACATCCTGGGAAAAGCCGCCTGCACTAACCGACATGGCGCAGACCAGTAAAAGAATAGCCATTAATTTCATAACTCTAAGCAGTTTGATTAAGGGCGAGCGGAAAAACCGCCCCCCGTAAGCATGTTTGTTTTTCATACCTTCGTTTTAGTTTTAATTAAGAATAGAAACAGCTGTTTTTTGAAAGAGTCGGCTGTTCTGCAAATTTTAACTGACAGGGGGAATGTTACAGCATTCTCCCTTATTGTTTATTTATACAATTTCACTTTGATTGTTTCTCCGGGTATGGTAACATAACTAAAGTTCCTGGACTCTTTTAAAATACCGAGGACCGACCCCAATTCTTCTTTTTCAAAAATGCCTGTAAAGCGGTAATTCCTGATTACATCATCTGCAAATACTATTTTAACGCCGTACCATCTTTCAAGTAAAACCGCAATATCGGTAAAGCTTTCGTCTGTAAATACCAGTTTATTTTCTTTCCAGG
>JANYFI010000019.1 GCA_025362765.1 Ferruginibacter sp.
CCGGGTTACCAAACAGCCATTCCTGTAGCGGAACATCATCCAGCTTTGCTGCAATAAACACCAGCGTTCCTGCAATGGCTGCCGCAATGTTGGTGGTACGTGCCTTTACCTGAAAACGTTTTACATCCTGTTCATTGTCTGTTTCACCAATCAAATAAATAGAGGCCAAAAAGCCGCAGATACTCACGGTGAATAAGCCTACGGCGACAGAGAAAAAATTGAGCCAGCTAAAGATATAGGCATCTAAATAATTGGCCGCCATGGGGTCTATTTTACCGCTAACAGCCGCCCCGGCAACGATACCCAAAAATAAGGGTGTTACGCAACTGGCGTACATAAATATACGGTTGTACACTACCTGTAATTCATCCGTTACGGCATCGTAATTTCTAAAGGAAAACGCCGTTCCCCTGGCGATGATACCCAGCAGCATCCCTACCAGCGGAATATGCAGGTTAACCGACATTGTAGTGTAGATAGAAGGAAAGCCGACAAACAAAATAACAATCACAATAATAAGCCACATGTGGTTGGCTTCCCAAATCGGGCCGATGGCACGATACATGGTTTTGCGGGTGCTTTCCTGATTCTTTTTTGTAGTGAACAATTCTATGATACCGGCACCAAAATCTGCCCCGCCCATTAAAAGGTATAATAGAATTGCCACCCATAAAAATGCCATCACTACATACAGCATAGTCTTAATTTTTTGCCTGCTCACCCGCAGGGATATCATATAATTTATCCACCATTTTTATTTGTCTGTACAACATAAATGTTACAATCATCGCGAGTGAAATATATACGGCGCTAAAAAGATAAAACGAATACACAATACCCGGCATCGGGGTCACGGCGTCTTTAGTTTTCATCACTCCATAAATAATCCATGGCTGCCTGCCTACCTCAGTTACAATCCAACCCGCTTCCAGGGCGATAAAGCCCAATGGGGTTGCCCACACAAATAATTGCAACAACCACCGGCTGTTGCGCCATTGTCTCTTTCTTAGTACGGCGATAAAATACATAATGGCAATGCCCATCATCATCATGCCCAACGCAACCATTATCTGAAATGCATAATGCACTATTGTTACCGGAGGACGTTCCTCTTCCGGAAAACTATCTAATCCTTTTACCTCGCTTTTAAAATCACCGTTGGCTAAAAAACTTAACCCGCCCGGAATTTTTAACGCATAGTTTACTTTGCTATTTTTTACATCGGGTACGCCCCCAATAATTAACGCCGCTGACTTTTCTGTGGTAAAATGCGCTTCCATCGCGGCCAGTTTTGCAGGCTGGGTTTTTGCCACAAACTTTGCAGAAATGTCTCCGCTTAGAGGTTGCAATATTGCAGCGGCAGCACCAAATACAGCAGCAATTTTAAATGCTTTGGTATGAAAGACTACATTTTTTCTTTTAAGCATCATTAATGCGTGAATGCCTGCTACAGCAAAACCCGTGGCAGCAAAAGCAGCAATGGACATGTGCAACGACTGCGAAAACCAGGCCGGATTAAAGATGGCTTTTACCGGATCTATATCAGTGTATTGCCCGTTGGCATAAGTAAAGCCTGTTGGTGTATTCATCCATGCATTGGCCGCTACCACCAGTATACCCGAAACCAGGCCGCTGATACCTACTACTACGCCGGTGAACCAATGAAACCATTTATTAAACCTGTCCCATCCATACAGAAAAAAGCCGAGGGCAATGGCCTCAATAAAAAAAGCAGTGCCTTCGAGCGAAAACGGCAAGCCAAAAATAGGCCCGGCGTGCAGCATGAATTCAGGCCACAATAAACCGAGCTCAAAAGAAAGTACGGTACCGGAAACAGCGCCGGTGGCAAAAAAAATGGCTACCCCTTTGCTCCAGGCTTTGGTAACATTTTTATAAACGGGTTGATTTGTTTTAAGATAATAGTAATGGGAAACGGCCATAAAAAACGGCATTACCATACCGATACAGGAGAACACAATATGAAAGCCCAGCGACAGCGCCATCTGCGAACGGGCGGCGATAAAATCATCCATGCGAAACTGATTTTTTCTGCGGCAAAGGTACAATCAAAGAGATGAGGGTGGGTATATTTGTTTAGGAATTATCCTATTAATACTGCTTTTTCCAACCGTTTGCAAAAAGCCACATTTGATTAATAAGCGCCTTAAAATCTGCACTCCCATTTCCCCCTTGGGGGTTAGGGCGCCACTCTTTTTGTTCCCGCATACAATTCATACTCAAACAAACGGCAGTCGATTTTACTGGTGTAAAATTCTATTCTGCGACTGGGTTTAAGGCCTATTTTTTTTGCCAGTTCTAAATTGCCTGTGAAGATATAGCCGAAGTATCCTTTGCATTTCTTCTTTAAAAAATCTCCCATGCGGCCGTAAGTAATTTCCAAAGCGGCTGCTACGCCCAACCTGTCACCGTATTCAGGATTAAAATAAATAACGCCGGGCTGATCTTCAGGAATACGCGTTGTTTCAAAATCACCCACTGCAAATTCAATCAACGCTGCAACGCCTGCGGCACCTGCATTTATTTTTGAAATGTTGATGGCATCCTCGCTGATATCTGTTGCGATGATGGTAAGTTCGGGAACTTCTTTAATTATTTCGTCAAGCCGCTGCCGTTGTTGCTGATACATTTCGCTGTTAAAGCCTGCTACATGCATAAAAGCGTAATTGCTGCGGTACAAACCTGGCCTGCGGTTGGTAGCCAATAAAGCGGCTTCAATGGCCAGCGTAGATGAGCCGCACATAGGATTAATGAAAGGTGACTTACGATCCCATTTTGTTGCCAGTAAAGTAGCTGCCGCCAGCGCTTCCAGCATTGGCGCTTTTCCCGGAATTTTGCGGTAACCGTGTTTGGATAATGTTTCGCCGGAAGTATCAATAAATATTTCCGCTGCGGATTCTTTCCAATATAAATGTATGACTGTTTTATCGAGCTCCGGACCAGAGTTGGGTCTTACGCCTGTTCTGTCCCTGAACCGATCTACAATGGCATCTTTCACTTTTACGTTGGCATATAATGAATTGTTGATGGTATCATTGTCCACATTACTACTGATGGAAAAATAGCCCTCCGCAGGAATGATATCTTCCCATTCAAAATCAATTAAAGTTTTATACAAATCATCCGCATTGTGTGCGGTAAATTCCTTAACAGAAAACAATACCTGGCTGGCACAACGCAGGTTCAGGTTTAATTTGATACAATCTTCCAAAGTGCCTTTTAACTCTACACCTGTTTTAAAAACACGTACGGCATTAAAACCCAGCTCCTGGATTTCCTGTTGCAAAAAAGGAGAAAGCCGGTTGCTACAGGTAATGATGATTTTACTGATTTGATTAAAAACTTGCATAATGTTTGCAAAAGTAAACATAACAAATGGCAATGTTTATTGTTTCACACAAAGAGCACAAAGGTTACGGCGAACACAAAACTAACTGCCTTTGTGTTCGTTGTATTCGCCGTTTCGTTGTGTGAAAGTCAAAGGAGTTTAAATATAAAAAAGAAGTACATTGTGTGATGGACTTTCAAAAAGATATACGGCTGGCAGTATTGATAGATGCTGACAATGTGCCCTACAGCAATGTAAAAGGAGTGATGGAAGAAATTGCCAAATATGGCACGCCTACTTTTAAAAGAATTTATGGTGACTGGACAAAGCCAACTGTTTCAGGATGGAAAAATGTGCTGCTTGAAAATGCGATTACGCCCATTCAGCAATACAGCTATACCAGTGGTAAAAACAGCAGTGACAGCGCCCTGATAATTGATGCGATGGATATTTTATACTCGGGTAAGGTGGACGGATTTTGTATCATTTCAAGCGACAGTGATTTTACACGACTTGCTACAAGGTTAAGGGAAGCAGGTATGAAAGTATTTGGTATCGGGCAAAAGAAAACACCCAACCCCTTTATTGTT
>JANYFI010000252.1 GCA_025362765.1 Ferruginibacter sp.
CTTATGACATTGACAATGTGCGAATACGTTACTCTGGTGAAAACAATGCCAAGGCATACGCCTATGGGCTGGAAACAAGGTTGTATGGCGAACTGGTTAAAGATGCGGAAAGCTGGCTGAGCATCGGGCTGATGCGGAGCAAGGAAAATATTGCAGGCGATCACTATTATAATTATCTAAATGCTGCCGGGCAAACTATCACCGCCAAAACACAGGACCAAGTAGTGGCTGACAGTGTACGACAGGATGTAGGCTGGGTAAGGCGCCCCAGCGACCGGCTGATAACAGTTGGTTTATTTTTACAGGATTATTTATCTACCGACAAAAATTTTAAAGTGCATTTGAATATGATTTATGGCAGCAATATGCCTTACAATATTCCTAACAGCACCCGCTACCGAAATTCGCTCATCATTGATCCATATTTAAGGGTTGACATCGGTTTTAGCGCCCTGTTATTAAGTGAAAAGAACAAACGCAGAAGCCATAGTCCCTTTAAAGATTTTGAAAATATCTGGGCCAGTTTTGAAGTATTTAATTTAATTGACCGGGCTAATACTATCAGCTACCAGCTTATAAAAGACTTCAGTAATACAATTTATGCCATTCCTAACCGGCTTACACCCAGGCTGGTAAATTTTAAAATTGTTGGTCGGTTTTGACCATAATAAAATTCTATAAAAAGTGGTTACATGTACCGGCTATTTCGGTTGAACAACTGTTATCTATTACCGCATTTTGCTGGCTGGCCGCCAAATTAATTGGCTGGAAAGTATGGGTTACACAAAGATCTTTCCCGATTATTGCGCCATTCTCCTTTTTAGACAACACGCCGCCAGTGGCTCACTGGATTTTATTTGGATTATCAGTCATTCTGTTATTATTACTGACAGTAAAACCAGCGAATGGTTTTGCACAAACAGCTTTATTTTTAACTGAAACAGGTTCCTGCCTGTTGGATGAAAACCGCTGGCAACCTTGGGAATACCTGTATCTTTTTATCCTGTTGCTCTATATTGTTAACCGCAGTAATGCAAAGGTTGTAATGGCCTGCCTTGCCATTACGTTATCGGTTGTTTACCTGTATAGCGGACTTCATAAATTCAACGAAGGTTTTTTAAGCAATACCTGGCAAGACATGATATTAAAACGTTTTTTAAAAATCCCCTCTATTTTTTATCACGCTGCATGGCTGCGTTACTGTGGTTACCTGTTGCCATTGGGGGAAAGCCTTGCCGGCCTTTGTTTGTTGTTTTCAAAAACCAGTAAAATTGCCGCCATTTTTTTGGTTGTCATGCATATACTTCTTTTGTTAGTTATCGGGCCTTTTGGAATACACTATAACAAAGTTGTATGGCCATGGAATGTTGCAATGCCGCTGCTGCTGTATGGCCTCTTTTTGCAAAACCCAAAATTACCTGTAGTTCAATGGATAGCATTGGGAATACGTAACAAAATTGTACTGTCAGCCTGGGCCCTTTTACCGGCGCTTAATTTTATTGGTTTATGGGATAATTACCTTTCCTGGAATCTGTATTCTTCCACCTTACCATCGCTAAGTATTTGTATTAAAGATACAACGGCAACACCTTTATTAAAAACCTATTTTATCAAAAACCACGGCAACAGGCGTTGCAATGGCGCCGCCTTACTGAATTTGCAAAGATGGGCAATGATGGAAATGAATGTACCGCCTTATCCCGAAGAAAGAGTATATAAAAAAATAGCCTCGCAATGGAATATAAAATATCCTTTGGCCAAAGCCGATTTTGTGATTTTTTATTTTTTCCTTAAAAAATGATTCATTAAATAGTGGATAATGGTGGCTTAGTGTTGAACGAAAAAGTGCCAAACTGGTTTTCTGACAGCACCCGTCGCACAAAGCTAAAAAAGTGCTATCCGTCCCGGCGGCTAAGCTGTAACGAGGATGCCCAGTGCGTTGCCGTACGCACCGTTATGTGTAAAATGACCATTTTAAAAATAACTCAAATTGGTTTTAGGCGTTAAAGTCAGCAACGTTTCATACATCAGTTTAACGGTGTTTTCGATGTCGCTTTTATGCAGCATTTCTACCGTGGTATGCATGTAGCGGAGCGGCATAGATATCAGTACGCTGGGGCAACCATCGTTGGCGTAGGCAAACGCATCTGTGTCAGTTCCTGTGCTGCGG
This sequence comes from Ferruginibacter sp., assembly GCA_025362765.1. Classification (GTDB taxonomy): domain Bacteria; phylum Bacteroidota; class Bacteroidia; order Chitinophagales; family Chitinophagaceae; genus Ferruginibacter. Next base: position 2,171 of record JANYFI010000252.1, read on the forward strand.
CTTACGGTGTGCAATTGCACGGGTATCTTGTTTTTTGCTGCTACATCCTGTACCAGGTTTAATAATTTATTGTGTACTGCAGGGCCAAAAGTTAACGATGGGCCCTTGCCGCAAACGGTATCTCCCTGGATAATTTTGCTAATCATCGGAGTGGACGTGTCATGGGTTACATCAGTAATGATAGCGATATCAGGCTTGATTCTACGGGCAATCATTTCGGCACCACGTAATCCTATTTCTTCCTGCACCGCGTTTACAATGTACAAACCAAAGGGTAATTTCTTTTTGTTTTGCCGCAGCAGGCGGGCCACTTCCGCAATCATAAAACCGCCTACACGGTTGTCAAATGCCCGGCCAATGAGGTAGTCATAGGCCAGTTCTTCGTAGCCATCCTCGTAGGTTGCTACGGCGCCGATATGGATACCCAGGTCTTCCACTTCTTTTTTACTGCGGCCACCACAATCTAAAAATAAGTTGTCAACTTTAGGCTGAGGTTCTTTATTGTCTCCACTTGCCATCCTTGTATGAATAGCCGGCCAGCCAAACACTGCTTTTACTGCGCCTTTTTTGCCATGAATAAGTACCCGCATGGAAGGTGCTATCTGGTGATCTACGCCGCCATTGCGTTTCAAATAAATGAGTCCTTCAGGAGAAATATAATTTACAAACCAGCTTATTTCATCGGCGTGCGCTTCAATTACTACTTTAAATGGAGCATCGGGATTAATAACACCTACTGCGGTTCCATAAGGATCGGTGAAAAAAGTATCTGTGTAAGGCTTAATATATTCCAGCCATAATTTTTGCCCGCTGCTTTCAAAACCAGTTGGTGATGGGTTGTTGATGTAGTCCCTTAAAAAGGCATAGCTTTTATCAGTCAGCAATGCCTTTGGTGTTTTTTCTTTTTTTACCGCTTTTTCTTTTGCCATCAGGATTTAAATTTTTACAAAATAACTAAATACTTACCATAGTGGATTTACTGCATGTAAAACATGCAACAGTGCTAAGAGTTTAAAATTAATTTTTGGGAGGATAAAAAGGATGTAATTATTTATAAGCAATTACAACAATACCGGAGTTTACAGTATCGCTTTTATGATTCGCTTTATCTTTCATCATAAAACGAAAATAGCAACTGTCATTATAATTGCATTTTGACGCTATGGTAGTGTAGCCAATATTATTTATGCCATTTGAGTAAGAAATAATAATATTACCACTCAAGTTTGTGGTGGTAGGGAAGGTTGGTATTTGCCTCCTTTCTGAAAAATTACCAGCAGGGCAATTGATACTTACTTTTTGTATATACATCGTATCAATAACATCACCTTCTTTATCTGTAAAAGTAAGGTTAAACTTAATTATCTGATCAACCTGC
>JANYFI010000260.1 GCA_025362765.1 Ferruginibacter sp.
GCCGAAATAAGCCAGTTCCGCCGCTTCATCAAAACTCATTTGTTCAATGGCAAATGTTTTCTTTACCACTCTTGGATCATTGTTGTGCATGCCATCAATATCAGTCCAGATTTCGCACACTGATGCGTTTACTGCTGCTGCAATTAGCGAAGCGCTGTAATCACTTCCGCCCCTTTTTAAATTGTCTACTTCACCCTTTGCATTGCGACAAATAAACCCTTGTGTAATAAATATCCTTTTATCTTTCAGCCGCAGCAACACCTGTTCTAATTTGGATTTTATACTGGCAACCTGTGGTTCATCATCGCTGTCAATGGCCATAAAATCCAATGCCGGAATCAAGGCATGGTCAATCTCCTGCTCTGTTAAATAAACGGAAAACAATTTGGTACTCAGCAACTCGCCCTGGGCCAGGATATCTTTGTTCAACGCTTCGCTGAAAGAGATTTTTAAAATGATGTTTAAAAATTCAAAATGTTCGGTAACGATATTTTTTGCACTGGCAAGTGCCGCTGCTGTTTTCACCAGTTGGCCGATGAAAGTATGATAATGCGCCTGTAAGGTTTCAATTTGTTGTTTGGCAATATTTCTGTCGCCGCTTGCAAGTGAATTGCTTATTTCTACCAGCGAATTGGTAGTACCGCTTAGTGCTGATAATACCACAATTTTAGCTTCCGCATCTTTAGTAATCAGTTTTGCCACTTCATACATCCGCTCAGGTTTCCCTACACTGGTTCCGCCAAACTTCATTATTTTCATTCCCGTAAATTTTAAATTTGATTGCAAATATAACCAGGTGAAAATTATTGAGATAATTTTTCCTGAAAGGTTACAGGGAAAGGTTGAATTTTTTACCCAACTCAACCAGTTCATTTACAACGGATGCCTGCAAGGGAATTCCGTTTTTAGTCCGTTCCGCTTCCATGGCTGTTTCCGGCTCACCAGGGATCACCACATTTTGTTCACCTGCCACTGTTTTAGCTGAGCTGAAACGGTCTATCCATTTATCCATATGTGTTTTAAAATCTGCAGCCGGGCGAAACGCATCAATGCGCATAGCACCAAAAAAATGCCCGATTCCTTCGCCGGGCATGTTTTCAGGCATGGGTACATAAGCGGGGAAAGGTGGCACCCCTGGCCCGTAATTGGCGCCACTCAGAATAGCAGAGAAAATATCTACAATGCTCCCCAGCATATAACCCTTGTGACTACCATGTTCTTTATCGCCACCCAGTGGTAATAATGCTCCACCGTTTCTTACTTCGGAAGCATCTGTACTTGGTTGCCCGGCGCTGGTTTGTACCCACCCTGCTGGTGTTGCTTCGTTTTTACGTTGCAATATTTCCAACTTTCCGTTGGCTGCGGTGGTAGTAGCAAAATCGGCTACAAAGGGCGCCTTATTACCTGCGGGAATTGCTACTGCAATTGGGTTGGTACCCAATAACCTTTCGATAGAAAACGTGGGAGCCACCAGCGGCGAAGCATTCGTCATTGCGATGCCAATCATATCATTTTCCAGCGCCATCATGGCGTGAATACCTGCAATGCCAAAATGATTGCTGTTCTTTACGCTTACCCAACCGGTTCCTACATTTTTCGCTTTATCAATGGCCATTTGCATGGCCGCCGGAGCTACTACCAAACCCAATCCTTTATCTCCGTCCACCGTTGCGGTGGACGGCGTTTCATGAACGATAGAAATAGCAGGATTGGCATTGATTCTATTGACTTCCCACAAGCGGATATAACCCGTTAAGCGGGCAATGCCATGGCTGTCTACCCCACGTAAATCTGCGGACAACAGCACTTTTACTGCAATTGCAGCATTGGCCTCGCTGCAGCCGATTTGTAAAAAAATATTTTTTGAGAACGTATACAGTTGCTGGTAAGAATATACATTTTGCATGGCGCAAAAATATGTTTATTAACGCTGAATATTTATTAAAACTGGATGAAGATAGGCTTCATCCTCCCTGTCTATATTTGAATCTGATTAAACAAACTACTAAAATTATTTATCATGAACCAACAATTAATGAAACAAAAAATCATCGCTTTTATCAATGCCGCATGGCAATGGCACCAAACAGGTAATGGATCTATGACTGAAGGTATTGGGTTGGAAATGTCAAATTTAGAAGAAGAAATCCTGACAGGCTTTGGCTTGCCATTTATGGCATTTCAATATTCTGAAATACTTCAGTTTGAAGGTTTTTCAAATGAGCGTATTGAACAGAGGGCTAGAACTTTAATAAAACGTTTATCAAAAGAGGCGGCAGCTTATTTGTTATCCCCGATTGAAAAAGATGAAGTGATTTTAAAAGAAGCAAAAGAAAAACTACGGGATGCAGTTGAGGTATTGCCAATGATCGGTTTAAGCACCAGCGCTTACAATCTTTTTTTGTATTACGACTTCTATTTCAGAAATATTATAACTGAAAATGAACTGATATTACATTTAAAGGAAGCTGAAAAAATAGATGGCGATGAAACTACAAGAATTCCCTTTACTTACGAAACACTGACAAATGGCAGCCATGTAAAAAGATTAATCAATGCAGGCTTTCCATTTATAAAAGAATACCAGCGATTTTTAAAATACAATTTTACAAAGCATTCCTGGAATGAAATTATAGTTGCTCATGGATCAGGATGTTTACCAGCAGTTTTTGAACTACACCATTTTTTCATTACCTATATAGCAGCCAAAGATGCAGATACAGTAGTGGTTGAGCTATTAATAAAACAGAAAGGTCATTTTACTAAAATAAAGGTTTGGTGTACTGTTGAAATGATACAATTGATATTGCTGCATGCCAAATATTATTCATTGTCTATACCTCCTATGTATGTGATAAACCCCAGGTATTTAAAAGAAGGAGAAGTACACCTTTGGTTAAAAGATGCTACAGGCAAAAATATTGAAATTGAAAATATTGTGGTGGGGCTTAATCAAGATGAAGATGGCGAAATTAAAAATCCCCGGGAGTATAGACTAATTTATATAAAATCCTCTCCCAATATTGAACCTAAACAGAACTATGATGATGGTTTGCCATTTTAATTTGATTTAGAAGACAAACTCCTATCTTTAATTATACGCTAATCTAAAAACTTTAAACGATGCAAAAAGAAGTTAAAAATCCATGGGAAGGAATAAAAGGGCCGCCTTTTTATTTTGAAGAAGACAAAAAAATAATTGACAAGTTTAATTCAAAATTAGAAAAAAACCCTCATTTTATCCATTCTGACTTAATGCCTGAACCATACATGGGGAATCCTAAAGCAAATGTAATACTACTATTCGCTAATCCTGGTTATGGAAAGAACGAAAGAAACGATTATAAGATTCCAGGATTTCAAGATGCCATAATAAACAATTTAACACACTCTAATAAGGAGTATCCATATTATTATTTGAACCCGGGTTTTGTTCACCCATCTTCTGATGGTAAGCCAAAATATACCGATGGTGGCAAATGGGTGCTTGCAAGAACAAAAAAGCTTAGAAAAGAATTAAATATTGACGAAAAGGAATTATCTAAAAAAATATTTACAATTCAATTACACCCATATCATTCCGAAAAGTTTAAGCCTGTAAAAGAAAAATTCGTAGGACACCAATACACAATGTATTTATTTTTCGATGCAGTCGAAAGAGCGATAAAAGGAGAAGCCCTAATCGTTTGCGCAAGGTCTTATAGCTATTGGAACACAGAATATCAAATGCGATATGGAGAAAATGCAGATTTGATAAATGACTTAAAAACAAATTTCATAAAAATGAAATATCCAAGAAGTGTCTATTTTACTTCAAAAAATCTTGGTGAGGAAAATTTTAACAATTTAAAAAATAAACTTAACGACAAAGTCAAATAACCTCCTTAATCATTTCTCCAATTTCTTCCTTCAATCCAGCAGGCTCAATAATTTTTATTGAGCCTGCATAAGAAAGTAGCAATTGTTTCAACTCTAAGTTGATAATTAGATCATACTCCATCCAAACGCTGCTATCATCATTTGGCTTAGTTGCTTTTTGGGTATGGTGTAACGGTTGGGTATTAAAATAAGCTGCCTGTTTTTCTTTCACTTTGTCTTTATCGGAATACTC